>PPDG01000209.1 GCA_002899795.1 Desulfobacteraceae bacterium
CCTCTTATTTTAGTAGTTGCTTAAATACTATAGCATTCCTGAGACCAAGTCAACTATTTTTTTCGACTTAGGGGTCTGGCCTCCTTTTGGCGCTTGTGAATTGCGACTGGAAGCCGCTTCTACCGTAATGGAGCATAAGGTCATTACGCTTCGCTGACTGTCATAATCATTTATTGTTTGCAGTGCCCCAAAAAAAACGTCCTAATGACCGCTCACCGTAGACCTCTTCGCCTTGCCTCATTTTCCTGGTCGGACGTGGAGACGGCAGCAGCCTTCTTCTCCCGGTTTCCACGTGTCAGCAAAAAACCGGAAACCTGCTCCTTCAAAGGTCCCGTAGTCAACGTCAGCAGCTATGTCGCACATCCTGGCAATTTCCTGGTCGCTCAACCCTGCCTCCTGATAGGCTTCCTTCAGTGGGCAGCTCCGCAATTGGATGTCCAGTCCTTCCGCATCACAACGGAGTATTTCCGGTTGGAACATTTTTCCTTGGTCTGTCGCGCCTGCTAGGAAAGCGTTCTTCAACCCTTCCAGGTCCACGGGTGAAAATTTCGCATATTTTTTGCCAATCTCGAGGCCACGTTTGTAGATCCCCCGCTTCATTATTTCTGCTGCTTTTTCGTCCCCTACTTCTTTCCTCAATTCCTGGAAGATGTGATAGTACATCATTCCCCGGTTCTTGTAGGCAGCATATAGCTGCTGACGCAAGATTTCTTCAGACATGTTGCCTCCTGTTTCGACAAATACAGTCCATCTATGATCCAGGCGGTTTTCGCCCGCCTCGCCAGACGATGATAACACCAATAGCGAATACTGGTAAGCTCACGAGGTACGCTTTGGTCAGGCCTAAATATGGGCTGATGAAAAGAAATAAACAACCTGAGCCTAAAAACAAGATTGCGCCAATAAGGTAGCGCCAATTACCAATCATGAAAAGCCCTTTGATTGTTTGAGCCAACTGCAGCGAGGGGAATTGGATTCCACACCGCAAGCCGGTCCGCCAGAGGCGGAATTCCGGAATGGCAAGATCGGTTGTTTCGATTCGAGAAATCTTAACTGGTTAAACGGTGTTCCATCTCAGCCCGGGCCCTTTCCCAGAGCTCCGGTTCATCGATATGGCCGTGCACAAAGTCAACACATGCGGCTACCTGCCCAACACCTTCCATATGAAAGCCCACCTCCTGCGAAACCTGCTGGCATATCTGATTGGCTCTGTTCAGGAGATGCCTTTCGTCGGGTGACAGGTGTTCAATACCCCTTATGTTAATCCCATCTTGTTCGTTCATAGCCTTATCTCCTTCAGGATACATTGCACTTGGGTCAATTTCCCAGTAAAGAATCCAGACCCAAAGGACGTGGCTTTGATTTGCCCCTGGAAGGGGCTACAAAAGCACCGGATCCGGTCTCCCCGGTCAGCGCTCAGCACGCAACTATCAGCTATCAAGCCGATGAGAATATGAACCGCAGAACCGCAGAACAAGGAACCGTAGAATATCGAAGTGTAAAACATTATTTTGCCCCTTTCAAAAACTTCTGCTGTTCGAAATGCCTTGTTCGATATTCGATATTCAACATACAAAACAGGCTAAATCCTGCTCCAAGCGGGACTGAAAGTTCGGCACTCTATAACCTCAGGCAAAACCATCGATCTCTGACCAGGCCCACAGGACCAGGTTTTCTAGCTCCAATAAATAACCACTGGAGCTGAGGAGTCAACCTGCAACTGGAATTGAAGCTCCCTGCAGTCCGCCTGAGACATTCACTCCAAATTTAATTCCTATTGTTGCATTAGGCGTTTTCGAGATTATCTTTTGAACCATGGAGATAGAATAATACGAGAAAATAAAGACTGGCTTTGAGAAATCAGATCTTAGTGGAACGGTTTATTAAAGAGAGGAGTACAAGCATGTCGCTGCAAAAAAAATTGAGTGCAATGAAAAAGGGGTTCGAGGCCCAAGCGCCCAAGGAAGCCGTGGAGATCATGCATCGTGCAACCGATGACCTGCGAGATTCTGGAATTCTTGAACAGACCGTAAAGGTTGGTGACCGAGCGCCTGATTTTTCATTGACAAATGCTGACGGCCAGGAATTTCGACTGCAAGAGTTGCTTTCGGAAGGGCCCGTTGTTCTCAGTTTTTATCGGGGCAAATGGTGACCCTATTGCAACTTGGAGCTGGACGCTCTCAAAAAGGCGACCGAGGAATTCAAGGCACTGGGTGCTACTTTTATCGCTATCTCACCTCAACTTCAGTCATTCAACCGGGAATTTACAGAAGAGAAAAAGTTGACTTTCGAAATCCTTAGTGATCCCGGCAATGAGGTGGCAAAGCGCTATGGTCTCAAGTTCAAACTCCCCGACGACCTCAAAGAAGTCTACCTGAAGTTCAATATTGATCTGGAAAAATACAACGGAGACGATTCCTGGACACTACCGCTTCCAGCCAGACTAATTATCGATCAAGAAGGCATCATCCGATACGCGGAAATCAACGCTGACTACACTGTGCGACCGGACCCTGAAGAAACTATAGCTGCCCTTAAAAACATGATTGGATAGTGAGTCGCGACCTCTGTACCCTTGAAGAAGAACCTGATAAGTGGGCGGCCGGTGGCTGATCCCTGCAATAGGGA
>PPDG01000393.1 GCA_002899795.1 Desulfobacteraceae bacterium
AACCGCTCTGACATTGGCGACCTGGCGGTCAAAGAGTTCTGCGAGCGGCGGTCCATCCCTATCTTGATGGAGATTCCCGAGGATCGGCAGATCGCCGAGGCCTACTCACGCGGGGTAATGATCATCGATGTGATTCCTGAATATAAGGAAAGGTTTCAAGAGCTTTTTGCAGCGATTCGAGAGAAATGTAGGTAGCTTTACTGTGGCGCCCCCAGAGGGTGCAATCTGAAGTAAGAGCCATAATGATGTCACCTTCAAAATCCCCCCTAACCCCCCTTTATAAAAGGGGGGAACTTGTTGGAACCACTTCAAAATCTTCCCCCTTTTGTAAAGGGGGATCGAGGGGGATTTTACTGGACCCTGATCTATTTTTATGCCAACCCAGTTCATTTATCCTCTAACCTAGCTTAACTATACCTCGGCAAAGTCGAGAGGTTGTTCCTAAAGAGCCATGTTCCTGCACTTGACAGTGGTTGTCAGAAGGTGGTGTCTGTTTCCATCATTCGCGTTAACCCTCTGATTAGCCACCACATATGTTATGGTATCGGCAAAATCTCTGTCCTCTCTGCCGGTTCTGGCCAGAATCCACATTCTCACGGCCCTTATTCTGTCGAGAGGCACCAGGGATGCCAAGTTTGCACCAGCCGCATCATCATCAATAGAGATAATCCCGTCATCGTTGGTATCCAGATACTTATTCAGTCGATTATCAGTGTCGGTGAGATCTGAATCGATTGCCCACAAAATGTTGCCACCAGCGCTGGTGTCTATACTGCCATCATCGTCAGCATCGAAAGCATAGGCGAAACCCACAGCCTCGACATTTTCTACTACGGGTTGGTTGTTGGCGCCGTCGTTTCTCAGCAATTCCTTGTCTGCAGATAGAGAATAGGTGATATCATCACCGGGAACGGTGATGACTCCGTCCTCCCCGGTAATGTCCATGGTGAAATGTATAATGTTACCACCGGCAGATATGAATCCTGCCCCGGCGAGACCAGTTGGATCATACCCCACCATTCTGATCTCTCTGGTCATCACGTATTTTGCTGTCCGTCCGTTTTGCTGCATTTCTGCAACCTGTTCTTGTAGAACATAGGAATCTTGTTGGGTTGTGTAAATTTTGAAAACTGCTGCCATGACCACGCCGGTAATTGCCATGGCCACCAAGAGTTCGACCAGACTAAAGCCGCTTCGGAAGTTACCTTTATTGCGTTTCGCACGTTCCATCACATCAAGATGTCCTTGTGATTGTCCAGACCCGGGCTAAAGCGGCCCATCCAGGCTCAAACCTCCTGAGGTCTGTTTCATTTCCACCTCGTAGCTTCTGCTGTCTGTACTAAGCCTGACTATTCCCCCATTCCCCAGAACAGGAAAGCCGCGGGCATTGTATCCAGCCTGATCGGCCGTGAACGTAGTGCTGGTCAGCGTGACCCCGACAGGCATGATAACACGTCTCAGGGTGGCCTCAGCCTCATTGTCCTGGATCAAGTTTCCGGCGGTGCCTCCTCCGGCGCCGTCATCCACAAAAACCGTATAATTACCTACTTCCCCGGCTCCTGGGTTGAAGGCCAGAGCTATGGTGGTACTGCGTTTAATAGCCTCCAAACGAGCGAACTGAAAGTGGGACATCAGATCCCTGGCCACACCTTTGAGCCGTTGATTTCTTGCCCAGCCCGAGAGGTTGGGCAAAGCTATCGCAGCCAGAATGAGCAGGATTGAAATAACAACCAACAACTCAAGCGTAGTGAACCCCCGTCGGGGATATATGTTTACAGCTCCATCCTTTTCCCTAGGAATCATTCTCCACACTCGACAGGCTCAGCGGCTCTTCATTTCATCAACAGCTGGTCTTCTGGCATGGTCGCAGAGAGCCGGACGGAGCATCACTTCTTTTTTCCGCTACATGATTTGAGCAAGTTACATGCCAGCAGCAAGGTGTAGTTCCAATGGCTATTCGCCTGGATAGCCGGCGGCTCCAAACTTGCAGAACAACACAGAAAGCCAGAATGTGATGGCGTACCACCACATTGGCTCCCCTCCGTCTGCGACCATATCCTTTGCAGAAATGATGCTGATTCTGTTAAAAAATTTAATAGTTGTTAACTTTTTTATAGTTATAGACTGTTTTTCCAGATGCGCAGAGCCTTATTTTCTCTCGTCCTTCGAATTTGCGAGATAGATGAAAAAAACAGCTGCGTTGTAGATCAATCGGGCAGAGCAGGCGTAATCGCTTGACAAGTGGAGTCCAGCATATTTTGCAGTTGTGCGAGCAATAGAAGCACCAGGGTTACGGCTGTGAAGGGCACATGGGTCTTTAGTCAAAGAACTTATAAACAGAGATTATAAACTAATTCCATGAGATTAGACCAGACAAATCAGCTTGACCCTCTCCCCGGTTCCAAGGACTAATGTTATTAGTTCTTTAGTCCTAGAAAACCTGGTCCACATGGTCAGATCAGAGATGCATGGCTATGCCTGAGGTTATATAGTGCCGAACTTTCAGTCGCACTGGGAACGGGTTTCAGCCTCTTTTATATTTTGAATATCGAACAATAAATTTCGAATTATGAAGTTTTTTTATTCTTTTGTTTAGCCGTTGTTATGCTTGTTACAAAGATCG
>PPDG01000434.1 GCA_002899795.1 Desulfobacteraceae bacterium
ATCGAGCAAATTCTGAATTTTGAGACTCATCTGCGCCAGCAGCCCTTGAGCGATGACCTCTTGCGACAGTCCAAGGCATACGGATTTTCCGACCGTCGCTTGGCGGAACTTACGGGAACGGATGACGATACCATCCGCGAACGTCGAACACAGGCTGATATCGTTCCAGTATACAAGTTGGTGGATACCTGTGCAGCCGAATTCGAAGCGTATACCCCTTACTACTATTCCACTTATGAGTCCGAGGATGAAGCACGGCCCGACGAGGTCCGCAAAGTGATGATCCTGGGGGGCGGCCCCAACCGCATCGGTCAGGGTATCGAATTTGATTACTGCTGTGTCCACGCCTCCTTTGCCCTGCGTGAGGAGGGGGTGCAGTCGATCATGGTAAATTCCAATCCGGAAACGGTAAGTACCGACTATGACACTTCAGACAAACTGTACTTCGAGCCTCTCACTTACGAGGACGTTCTTCACATAATTGAGAGGGAGTCACCGGACGGCCTCATTGTCCAGTTCGGTGGTCAGACGCCGTTGAACCTCGCCGTTCCTCTGGCAAAGGCTGGTGCCCCCATCATCGGTACAACCCCGGACAGTATCGATAGGGCCGAGGACCGGGAGCGTTTCCAAGCCCTCATAAAGAAACTCGGGCTGAGACAGCCGAAAAATGCCATTGCCGCTAGCGCCTCTGAAGCTATAGAAGCAGCTGCCAAGATTGGCTACCCGGTTTTGGTCCGGCCATCTTACGTTTTGGGTGGCCGGGCTATGGAAATCGTTTACGAACAAGAACAATTGGAAGCCTTCATTCATAAGGCGGTCCATGTTTCTTCTGGCCATCCCATCCTGGTGGATCAATTCCTCCGGGACGCTATAGAAATAGATGTGGATGCCATTTCCGACGGTACAACCACGGTGATTGGCGGCATCATGGAGCACATTGAGGAGGCAGGGATTCACTCTGGTGACAGCGCCTGCGTGCTCCCTCCCATCAGTATTTCCCAGGAACTCATTCAGGAGATCAAGGTTCAGACAAAGGCTCTGGCGCAGGAATTAGGGGTGGTGGGCCTTATGAATATACAATACGCAGTTAAAGACAATTTAATTTACGTGCTGGAGGTAAACCCCAGGGCCTCTCGCTCGGCGCCTTTTGTAAGTAAGGCAATTGGTGTGCCTCTTGCCAAGCTCGCCACCAAGATTATGCTGGGGAAGACCCTATCCGAACTTGGCTTTACCCGAGAGGTGGAACCTACTCACCTTGCGGTCAAAGAGTCAGTATTTCCTTTCATACGTTTCCCAGAGGTAGATATCCTTTTAGGCCCGGAAATGAAATCCACCGGCGAGGTAATGGGAATTGACAGGACCTTTGGTATGGCCTTCGCCAAAGCCCAACTGGCGGCAGGGTATTCTCTACCATTGAATGGAAATGTATTTATTAGCGTCCGTGACCAGGACAAACAGGCCATTCTTCCCGTTGCCAGGGACTTCGCCCAGATAGACTTTGGGATCTATGCTACCCAGGGGACCTCTGATTTCCTGACAAAGCACGGAGTGCACAACCGTATGGTGGCAAAATTGAGTGAGGGACGCCCTCATGTCATAGACCATATCAAGAACGAGGAAATCAACCTGGTCATCAATACCAGCACTGGAAGCAAAACGGCCTCCGACGCCTATTTGATTCGGCGGGCCACCTTGGTTTATAATCTCCCATACGCCACGACCATTGCCGGTGCCAGAGCTTTTGCCCAGGCCATCGCTGCGCTATGCAGCGGCGATTTGGAGGTTACTTCGATTCAGGAATATCACGAGAGCGATGTGCAGATTAGAGAAGGCAAAGAGCATAGGGCATAGAGCATGGGGTAGGACATTAGTCATATGCCTGCGGCGTCATTAGGTCACTACGCTTCGCTGTCATTTATTGTAATCGGTAGAGGACAGAATTGCGGATTGCGGATTTGAGATTTTAGTGTATTGTAGGCATTTTAGTACACTTTAGTTCATTTTAGGCATTTTCTATTTAGACATTCAAGGAATTTACTTTGCGCAACCACTCGCATCCCATAATTATCCCTGACGGCAGACCAAAGGAAGAGTGCGGCATCTTCGCCATTTATGGACACGAGGACACCGCCCGTCTTACCTATTTCGGCCTCTATGCCCTCCAGCACCGGGGCCAAGAGAGTGCCGGCATCAGCGTCGGTGATGGTCGACTGATGCGCCATCATAAGGGCATGGGGTTGGTGAGCGAAATTTTCAACGAAGATGCCCTTGCCAGCCTGAAGGGCTATCTCGGTGTTGGACACGTGCGTTATTCCACCACCGGCTCGTCCGTGCTCGTCAACGCACAACCTTTCTGCATCACTCACTCCGGCTGTAGCCTCGCCATCGCCCACAACGGCAACCTGGTTAATGCCCATCATCTGAGGTGTGAACTGGAACAGCAGGGTTCAATTTTTCAAACAAGCATGGACAGTGAAGTGATCGTGCATCTTATGGCCCGGCAACTTGTTCATGGCCTGGAAGAGGCACTGATCGCCTCCTTGAGTGAGATTAAAGGCGCTTATTCATTGGTGATGGCCACAGAAGACCAGATCATTGGCGCCCGAGATCCTTACGGCTTTCG
>PPDG01000093.1 GCA_002899795.1 Desulfobacteraceae bacterium
CATCACCAACATATTTTTGTAAATGTTCGCATAATGGAAACTGCTCACAATTAGTGGGGTCATTGAGTTCTGTCATAGTGTATCTCGCCTCCAATTTCCAAGAGAGTGTTGAGCTGTCAACAGGGTAGCAAGAAAACCCCCATCGACACATCGTTGACAAAAGCCGATGGGGGTCGGCCAGGCGGGTGAACCCTATGTCCACCCCAACCAGCTGTTTTACTAATGCAAACCCGATGCCAAGAAAAAAGCGGAGCCGAAGCTCCACAGTGTTTTCTGGGAAATGGATGTGTTTATGCTGAGGATTGTTGCAGGTTTTCTGATTCGCTTAATAGGGCGACATCAGAGGCCCAATTATCCCTACAGTACCCACTACAGAAGAAATATATCCCCTCATCGCAGTGGAGGACTTCAAACAAGTCGTCTGAAAAGAATGTTTTTTTACACTGAATGCATGGAAGTTTCATCATGGCTACGCCTCCGAGTCGTTTCATAGAATATTGACTGGACTAACCAGTTTCCCAATGCAAACCCAGTGCCAAAAAAAAGCGAGGCTAATGCCCCGCTGGTTCTTTGAAGAATGAATAGCGTATTCTTATTGCCCATAGATATAGTGGGCATCTCTGAAATTCAAAAGTGTGGATTAAAGTATGTAATATAAACTCTTAGGAAAAGGGTAAGAGGGTTTACGTGTTAAGATATATTTTAGTTTTCACGTGACAGAAATCAGATGTTGCCTTGTTTCTTGAAACGCCTTATTTTTGAACCAGGGAATATGATTTCTAGGGTGTCCTCCTGGATTTTTCCGATGAGAACTCCACCTAGCTTGGTATGCAGCCTTATCTCATTATCTTTTACGTCCCATCTAAAAGAGACCTCGTCATCGGGAGTATTCCAAAGTCCAATCCCGTTTTCTTTCAGCTGAATGTAAGTTTCTGAGCTTTCTGGTTTATCTGCTTCCTGCAGTAAGTATATCCCGGTATATTGCTGCCGCTCTCGATTACACGAAAGCGTTAACACAAGTGAAAGGGTAATAAAGATGACGAGAAAGGTAGATAAATGTCTCAATCTCTTAAACATGGCTCTTTATCAGGTAGCAGAAGGGCTATCTTCCAATCTCTTCTTGAAAACAAACCCTTCCTTACGAAGTAAATAAATCCTGTCAACAAAGAAAACCTGTATGGTGAAAAGTAGCCAGATAATATCCCTGGAAACCTCCCACCAGCCAATTTCAGGTCCGACACTATCGAAGCATCCACAACTAATAGGTGACCCTCTTGCAAGATTAATCACTATGGATGTGGTAAAGAGAATAAGAAGCACTCCGATAATAGATGCCGCTGCTCTTGTCCTTAGACCAATGATAAGAAATAGTCCACAAACTAGCTCCAACCATGGCAGCACTACTGCTGCAAAGTTAACAGACCAGTAAGGCAGTATTCTGTAGGCCGCCAAGCCTTCACTAAATTCAGCGGGATAGTGAATCTTGCTCATACTCGCATAAATGAAAACAATGCCTATATACGACCTAAACACAAGTGATAAGTACGGGTTTTTTACTATCTTTCTTATATACAACCAAAGAGTTCTCATGGCTCAACAGGATATCCTTTTCTCTTCCACATATCTAATCCACCCTGTAAAATCTTCGTATTCTTATGCTCCAAAAGTATGAGTTTCCTGGCTACTTGTTCATCATAGAGGCGGCTTATTGTTCTGCCATACAAGATAATCTCTTTTTCTTTATCTAATTCACCTAGCTCCAGCGTATACAGAAAGTCAAAGAAGGACGGAGGAATATTGATTGCGCCTCTTATGCGCTCCTGCTGAAAAAAGTTGGGTGGCCTAGCATCGATGAAAAGGGTCTTCCCCTCAACATACTTCGCCCCCGCCAGTGAAAGAGTTACATTGGGAACTGTTTCATCTGACCAAAACTCAGGTATAAGTTTTATGCCGTTGGGATTTGACAGATTGAAAATAAGCCCAAACAATAAGCTCAAACCGAGAATGACAAGAAGGTCAAATAACCTTAAATTAGGCACTCGAGCCTGACGTTCTGCTTCTTTCTGAAGCCTCAGTTCATCTCGGGCAAGCCAGCTGGATAATAGTTTGATAAAGTTAGACGAAATATGAGGGTGCTCTCCTAGAATACGGTCAAATTGATCTTTACGAAGGACAGTTAGGTGTGTCTCTTCCAAGGTCTCTACGTATGCTGATCTGGGTTGACCGGCCAGCAGAGCCATTTCGCCAAAACTCTCTTTTGGCCCCAATTGCGCCAAATCAACCTCCACACCTTCATCGCTCTTCCTATATACTCTCACCCTCCCAGCATTAATTATGTAAAGACTGTCGCCCGGATCTCCTTGACGGAAAATTATAGTGTTGGCCGGAGCAATCTTCTCTTCAACAGTCCCGGCAATCTCAAGCAACTTATCCTGCGATATCTCAGCAAATATGCCGCTTTGGGAAATTCCGCTATCGTTTCTGTCTTCCATAGTCATAAAGGATTTCAAAAAAAGTAGCTGGGATCTGAATGAAGAAAAAGGTTGATTGAAGACACGATACAAACGCGCCAACAACTCAGTCAGTACATAATACTATCATAACCTATAAGTCGGACAAC
>PPDG01000548.1 GCA_002899795.1 Desulfobacteraceae bacterium
AAATCCCGCGGCTCTTTGATCTGGTATTTGGCCCAGCCCAGCCAGAGCATGGCGTGGTAGTCTCGCAAACCACCTTGACCTTCCTTTACGTTGGGCTCCAGAAGGTTGGTTGAATCACCGAATCGAGTATGACGGCCCTCGTTTCTCTCCCTCAACCATTGGATGAATTCCTTGGCTCTCTTGCGCAGGATCTTACTGCGCATTTCTTCCATAAGGTCTGAACAGAGGGAGGAGATGCCACAGAGAAAGCGGGCATCTGCCAGCGAGGTCAGGACCTCGAAGTCATGGGACGCAAGGCTCAAGCATTCTTTGAGGGAACGGGTGGCATAGCTCACTTCGAGGCCGGCATCCCAGAGGGGATAGAAGATCTCCTGGACGAGGGCCGCGGCCTCGTCGGGTATTTTCTTCTTAAAGAGCAGGAGTACATCGACATCTGAGTGGAGACACTGCTCTTTTCTGCCGTAGCCCCCGAGGGCTATGATAGCGTATGGGTTTTTTTCCATACCCATGCGGGGGCCAACGGCGCTTCGGGCGAAGCTTTCACGAAAGTAATCGTCCAGAAGATAGGTGTGGGTAGCCAGAAAATCTGGTTCATCGCTCTCGACAAAATGAGCAAGTAACTCCTGCTTCCTTTCCTGCAACTGGCGGATTGGCGATTCCATGATGCTCACGTTGAGAATTCGGGCTAGATGGCCTCTTTGCCTCTTTCTCCTGTTCTGATCCGGATTGCTTCCTCCAGAGAGCTGACGAAAATCTTGCCATCACCTATCTGGCCGGTCTTTGCTTTTTCTTCGATAATCTTGACGGCTTGGGAGACAAGTTCTGCCGGGACAATCACTTCTATTTTGATTTTGGGGACAAAATCCACCCTGTATTCCGCCCCACGATAGATTTCTGTATGGCCCTTCTGGCGGCCAAATCCTTTAACCTCGGTAACAGTCATCCCCTTGACATCTATCTCCATGAGACCTTCTTTGACCTCATCTAACTTGAACGGTTTGATGATGGCTTCAATTTTCTTCATTTTTCTCCTCCAACCTGGGGTGATTTGTCTATCTGAGCGATTGTATTGGGGTCGGGTGGTAAGCGCAACATTAGATACTGTAGCCCGCCTCACTATGCTGAGTGATGTCCAATCCTCTTACCTCTTCTTCATCGGAGACCTTCAGGCCCATAATCGCGTCGAGGAGTTTAAGAATGACAAAAGTCATCACAAAGGCAAAAACAATGGTGGCGACGATTGATAAAAACTGAATCCAGAGCTGTCCTGGGTTGCCGTAAAAGAGACCGTTGGCCCCATCCGGGTTCACCGCAGTGCTGGCGAACAGACCGGTTGCGAGAGCTCCCCAGGTACCACCCAGTCCGTGGATCCCAACCACGTCGAGGGAATCATCATAGCCCAGTTTAGACTTGGCCAACACACCCATATAGCAAATCACCCCCGCCAGACCACCAATTATCAGGGCTGAGAGCGGACTGACAAAACCAGCCGCCGGGGTAATGGCCACAAGCCCAGCCACCGCACCACTGGCTGCGCCCAGGGTGGTGGGTTTGTCATGCAGAATCCATTCTGCAAACAGCCAGGTTAGGGAGGCCGTAGCTGCGGCCACATGGGTGGTCACGAAGGCTCCGGCTGCCAGTCCATTACTGGCAAGAGCGCTGCCGGCGTTGAAGCCAAACCAGCCGAACCAAAGAATGGCTGTACCGGTTATGGTCATGGGAAGGTTGTGAGGAATAAATTGTTCCCTGCCGTAACCTTTCCTCTTGGAAATGATGAGAACGGCGGCGAGGGCAGATACCCCGGAACTGATGTGAACCACAGTTCCGCCGGCAAAGTCGAGAGCTCCCAGCTTTCCCAACCAGCCTCCGGAGCCCCAAACCCAGTGTGCCAGTGGAGCGTAAACTAGGGTGGACCACAGGACAATGAAGACCAGCAGGGAGCTAAATTTCATCCGTTCGGCGAAAGCGCCGGTAATTAGAGCCGGAGTGATAACAGCAAACATGCACTGGAAAATCATAAATGCCTGATGGGGAATGGTACTGGCATAATCCGGGCTAGGAGAAAGGCCGACCCCTTTCAGACCGAACCATGACAGGTTCCCCACTATGCCGCCCACATCGGGGCCGAAGGCCAGAGAATAGCCCCACAATACCCAGGTGACGGTAACCAACCCGATAATAATGAAGCTTTGCATGATCGTGGCCAGGACGTTTTTGTTTCTGACCATTCCTCCGTAGAACAGAGCCAAACCAGGGGTCATGAACATGACCAGAGCCGAGCTGATTAAAATAAATGCTGTGTCTCCCGCATTGATCATTTGAATCCTCCTTGCTGAGTTTCTTTCGGTGGGATTTGGTTGATCACCGCACGAGGCAAGAGCAATGGGTGTGCCATTCAGATCATAATAGCAAAAAGAATAGTTATTTTAATAAGATAACTACCCAACTGGAATCTTGCTGATGGTTTGAAGACGACAAAATTGTAGGAAATGTAATTATTGTAACGATTTTAGTAGTTTGTGAAAGTGGGAAAGATTGGAAATTTGGGATTTGAGATTGATCTGCGGCAAACCGGGACCCGCCAGAAGGGTGGGACTCCAAGCGAAGCGCGGAGAAAAG
>PPDG01000549.1 GCA_002899795.1 Desulfobacteraceae bacterium
CCGGTTTGCCCGATCACCGTCTCCCGATCGGGCAAAATATATAGTTCCCTCTGTGCTCTCCGTGTCTCTGTGGTTAGTAAAAGCATTTATCCAACTCTGGTATCTACAGTATGCGGAGCTAAAGGAATAGGCGTTTTTGAATTATGCCTAGGGCCTCCCAGAGAAAGATGTCCAACGTTGAGAAGAAAGTCAGACGGCTCATGGGCCGAGCTATGCAGCGCTACGGGCTCATCAATGCAGACGACCGCATCCTTGTGTCACTCAGTGGTGGTGTGGACAGCACTTCACTTCTCTGGCTCCTACATGATCGACTCGGACGAATTCCCATTACTTACAAGCTGTTTGCCGTCCACGTAGACCTGGGTTTCCAAGGTGAGGATTACTCTTCCGTGCAGGCCTGGGTGGAGTCATTGGGCATCCCCCACCAGGTAATCCGCAGCGAGTTCGGTCCCAAAGCGCACAGTACAGAAAACCGCGAGAATCCATGCTTTCTTTGCTCTCGTCTGCGGCGCACTGCACTCTTCGAGGAGGCCGGGAGATTGGGTTGTACTAAAATCGCCTTCGGCCACAATCTCGACGACCTCATTGAGACTTTTCTCATCAATATTTTCTATGGCTCCCAGGTAGCCACCATGCTACCTCGGCAGCCCTTCTTCGGAGGTGAAATCACAGTCATCCGGCCTCTTGCCCTACTGGATCCGGAAACCATCCGTCGCTTTCATCAAAAACGATCCTTTCCTGTCACAGTCAATCCCTGTCCTTCAAAGGACTCTGGTAAACGTCAGGAAATTCGTGAGCTTCTCCAGGAGCTTTATCGGAAGAACCGCAAAATCCGCGGGAACATCTTGCACGCCATGCACAATGTCAACCTGGAGTACCTTCCTTCTTTCCACGAAGCTTCCAAAAAGTGAAATGATGATTTGTCCTTCGGGCGGGTTCCCGGTTTGGTCCTCCGGACTCCCCACCCTGCGGGCGGGTCCCCAGTTTCAGATTTCAGAATCTGCCCGCCCGCCTCGCCTGAGCGCTCGCGACCCGCCCGCCTCGCCCTGCTCGCATGGCGGGCGTGGTGGCGGGCTGGGATTGAGACAAGGATTAAAGTAGCCAAACCCCACCTGGGGATGCGCCTGGCGAATTTTCGCCATCATTTGCAGAATACCCAGTCTGCGCCCGGTGGCGCGGTAACCAATTTCTCTGAGGTACCATTCGGGATCCACGTTTAGATTGCGCATTTGAATTAAATCGATACCGGTATCATCAATGAGCCGAATGATAGCCTCCACTTCCTCTTCCTCATCTGAAATGCCCGGGAGAGTCAGCAGGTTGATGGAGACAAAGCCACCTCTGCTCTTCATAGTTCGCAGTGAAGCCTGAACGTCAGTAAAACTGTAGCCCCGGGGTTTATAGTAGTTGCGGTAATAGACCTCCCTGGCACTGTTCAGACTTACCCTAATACTATCCAGGCCACTATCCCGAAGCTGAGCTATCGTCTCTGGTAGGCTGCCATTGGTATTCAAGTTGATGGTGCCACGTCCTGTCTGGCTTCGAATAAGATTGGTAGCCGCAGCCAAAGTCTTCCCTTGCAGCAGCGGTTCTCCCTCACATCCCTGGCCGAAGCTCACCAAGGGCTCTATCGCCTTTTGTAGATGGCCCATCGCAACCTCGGCAATCTCTTCAGCACTGGGAACAAAGGTTATACGCTCTTGGGAGGCACATACCTGACTGTCCTCTTGTAGACTGATACAGCCGAGACAGGATGCGTTACACTGAGGTGAGGTGGGTAGCGGCGCCTCCCAACGTCGCAAAAAATAGTTCTTTGCTGCCGGGCAACCATATGTTAGTGCACAGATTCCCAAATGTTGAATGAGACGGTTATGAGCCTGACGGTCAAGAGCCCTCCTAGCCCTCCTCTTAAGTTTCTCTAGATCAAATTGGTCAATATCCTGTCGCACCAGAGGATCTACTCGAATTCCGGCCGCCACAAACTGGCCTTCTTTCCACCCAACGGCGGTGTAACTGAACAGTGGTAAAACTGGCGCGTTATCTTCACTATGATAGGCAGCCGTGAGAATTTGAGTATGTGCAGGTGCCATGAAGGCGGCCACCGCCTGTACTGTCTGTCCAGGATCGAGAGAAATTTCTCCAAGTTTTGCAAACCGCTGGTTGTCGCGGTCGTATCCCACTGGAACCCGATCGGGCAGCAAGAAGAGTTCACTCCCCGGCGGCAGCGGTATAAGAAAAGTGTCATCCACTCGCTGCCAGCTGCCACCACTAGAGCCGGCCATCTCCAGATAAGGGTGGTCGTAGATTTGGCCGGAATCATCTGCATATACCAACTTAGCAGTAGTCATTATTCACTTCACATTGGGCATTTGGTCATTCAAATCTTTGAAACCTCAAGATCGCGGCTGCCCTTCGACAAGCTCAGGACGAAGAAGCCGCTCCCACTGTAAAATCTCTGCTCTTTGTTTTTTTAAAATTCGCAATTCGAAATTCGCAATTCACAATTATTCCCCTCTCTCTTCTCTCTTCATCACCACCTCTTCCACCCGCCAGGACTTAACGGTGGTGGTTCCAGCTTGACTCCGATCCTGACACTGGGCCTGGAGACATCTCTCACAC
>PPDG01000372.1 GCA_002899795.1 Desulfobacteraceae bacterium
GATTGTGATGGGAGGCATGCACGTGTCAGCCCTCCCGGATGAAGCCCTGCAGCACTGCGATGCGGTTGCGATAGGAGAGGGGGAACAAGTATGGCCCCAGATGGTGGAAGACTTCAAAAGAGGGGAACTGCAACAAATCTACAAGGCCGACACATTGTATGACTTATCGGCAGCGCAATCGCCCCGATGGGATATCATTGACAAGGGATTGTATAGTCCGGTGGATTTCATCGAGACCACTCGAGGGTGTCCAATCAACTGCAATTTCTGCTCTGTTACCCAGTTCTACGGGGCCAAATACCGGACCAAACCCGTCAATCTTGTTGAACAAATGGTGGCGCAAGTAAAGCCGGTGGATAAAGTTCTGGCCCTCAAGAATCTCATATTCTTCGTTGATGACAATATCATCGCCAACCGCAAGCATTGCCTGGAACTACTTAACATGTTGAGAGCCTATAACATCCAGTGGCTTGGCCAAGCCTCCATATCGGTGGCGAAGGACGAGGAAATGTTGCAGCTGATGTCCGAAACGAGATGCCTCGGCCTCCTTATAGGCATGGAGAGTCTCTCTGAAGACACCCTGGCGGAGTGTGGCAAGCGTATCAATAAACCGGCAGAATATGAGCGGGCCGTGGCCACGTTGCACCGTTATGGCATTGGCGTCAAGGCCACCTTCATGATCGGCTTCGACAACGATGATCCGTCCGTATTTCCCAAGATGGCACGATTCATCCGTAAGTCCAGCTTCGACAGTGTCTATTTCAGCATTCTCACCCCTTATCCTGGCACCCGGTTTTATCAGAAGCTTGAAGAGGAGGGCAGATTGCTCCACAATGATTGGGAGAAGTACGACACCGCTCACGTTGTCTTCCGTCCCAAGAAAATGACCGTGGAGCAGCTGGAACAGGGATTTATTTGGCTTTACAAGAAAACGCTTTCGCTCGGTTCCATAGTTTTGCGACTTGCCCGAGCCAGAACAAATCCTCAGTTTTTTCTTCCCGACAATCTGGCCTTTCGATCCTGTCTTTTGAAAATGCTACGAGAGAGATGAAAATGATCTTAGATTGCAGATTGTGGACTGATAATTGCAAATTGTATACTCCATCTACAATCTAAAATCTGAAACTGTGGGAGCGGCTTTTAGCCGCGATTCTGAATGCTTTCCATGAGCGGGTCTCTATTGTGGTTGCGACGGTTGCTTGCAGGTCTCATGGCTCTGGTTTTATTGGGCTGTGCTACTCATCCACCTGTTCCAGAGAGACTGGAGTTTCTCAACTACCAGGGCCATGTGAATGAACACCACACTCTCATTAAGGCCCCACCTGCACAGGTATTTGCGGTGCTAACGGATTTTGACAGATTTGTGAGGTTCATTCCCACCGATCGCGTTGAACTGAGCAAGGTGACCCCTGGGCCTTACCAAGTGGGTACAACCATTCGCGCCGAAACGAGGTATAAGATAAAATTTAGCTGGGATTCAAAAGTGGTGCACATGGAGAAGGATCGCCTTCTGGTTCTGCAGTTCCAGGATGGGCCCTTCCGGGGTGGCTACGAGGTGTGGGAATTGAGGCCCCAGGGAAGCTGCACCAAAGTGAGCCATACCTTTGTCTACAATATTTCCAATTTTTTCTATCGATTGGTGTGGGTGTTCAAGCGGGGTGAGAAAAAACACAATACCTTGACGGAAGTGACCCTGCTGAATCTGAAACGGGAATGCCAAGAAGGGCTGTTGCCGCCTTTTATGGGGGGCCCCAAAGAGGAGGAGGGGTGTGACCTCCTGTTTTCTTTGCCAAGGTAGTGAATTCAGACCGTTCATTCGTGAAGGCCAATGGCAATACGTGCGCTGTCTGAACTGCAGTCTCATCTTCTTGGAGCCGCAACCCTCAAGCAGCTACTTGCACCACCATTATCAGGACTATCTGCCTGCCGATCCCCACAGTGTGGAGAGTTGGCGCCGTCTTATGGTGCAGGTATTTAGCAAGACAGCCAAACTCATAGAAGAAGCAGTGGCCGTGCCGGGACGGTTGCTAGACGTGGGCTGCGGTTACGGCTTTTTCCTCAAGGAGATGGCCCAACGTGGTTGGCAGGCAGAGGGAATCGAGATTTCGACCACAGGTTTGCGTTACGCTCGAGACTCTTTGGGGCTCGAGGTTTCGGACCAGCCTTTGCCGCGAGCCGACTGGCCTGATGGCCGCTATGATGTAATCACCCTATTTTACGTAATAGAGCATCTTCCAGATCCAATGGCAGTGCTCAAAGAGGTTTGTCGGCTTCTACGACCCGGTGGCTTGCTCTTCCTGAGGTGGCCGCACACTGCCCCCATAGTCAAGCTACTGAGGCCCTGGGCGAGGCGGCTGAAACTTTATCAGGCTCCGTCTCATCTGTTTGACTTTTCTCCAATGACTATATATAAAATTCTTGACCAATCAGGTTTTCATGAGATCCGGACCACTGTCTGTGGTTGGACCAGACCAACCACGAGGGGAGCGCAGTTGGCGGCATGGATCTTTGCCAGTCTGGGAGAGAAACTTGCCAAGATAAGCGGTGACCGGGTGCTGCTGCCTGGGGTGAGCAAGACTACTTTAGCCCGGCGATGAGCCGTTCACAAC
>PPDG01000580.1 GCA_002899795.1 Desulfobacteraceae bacterium
GAACTCATTCATATGAATAAATGATGTCTTACGGTGGATATCCAATTTGGGCTTAGACCAGACGCTGGGGTTCACATTGAGACTTATCGACCATTTAAGGAAGTACTGAATACGTAATATCTGTGAAAATCTGTGTCCTAAATTAGTGAACAAGGAGAGCAGGGGAGATGATCCAGGATTTAAAGAGGATAATCGAGCAAGTCAGCAGAGATAAGGGCATCGAGCGGGATGTCCTTATTACCACATTGGAAGAGGCCATGCGGTCTGCGGCCAGGAAGAGATTTGGCCACGATCTTGACCTGGAAGTAGCCTACAATGAGGAATTTGGGGAGATTGAGGCCTTTCAATTCAAAGAGGTTGTGGACGAGGTAACGGATTCGCTACTGGAGATTTCGCTGGATGAAGGGCGGGAACTGGATCCTGACTGTGAAATCGGCGATAGTCTCGGAATCAAGCTGGACACCGACACCTTTTGTCGTATTGCCGCTCAGTCCGCCAAGCAGGTAATCATCCAGAAAATGAAGGATGCAGAGCGGGAGATGATCTACGAGGACTACAAAGACCGGATTGGCGAGGTCATCAACGGCATCGTTCAACGCCTCGATAGAGGGGGTATTACGGTTAACTTGGGTCGGGCTGAGGCTGTTGTCCCCTACAGGGAGCAGGTGCCCAGAGAAACCTATCGGAGGGGTGATCGCATAAGGGCCTTGGTGCTCGATGTGAATAGAGAATCGCGTGGACCTCAGATCATCCTTAGCCGCACCCACCCTGATTTTCTCGCCAACCTTTTCAGCTCAGAGGTGCCCGAGATCGCCGAAGGTATTGTCACCATCATGGCAGCGGTTCGCGAACCTGGCAGCAGAGCTAAGATAGCTGTGACCTCCAAAGACCCCGACATCGATCCGGTGGGTGCCTGCGTGGGCATGAAGGGATCTCGGGTACAAAGTGTGGTCCAAGAGTTGCGCGGTGAAAAAATAGACATCATCGAATACAATCCGGATCCTGCCAGGTATGTAGTAAACGCGCTGGCACCTGCTGTTATTTCCAAAGTTGTTATCGACCAGGCAAATCGGCTCATGGAAGTCATCGTTCCTGATGACCAGCTTTCGCTGGCCATCGGCAAGCGGGGGCAAAACGTGCGGTTGGCTTCGAAACTGGCCGAGTGGCGCATTGACGTTAAGAGCGAGGCGAAGTATCAGAAATCGCTCAAAGATGGCTATGATTATCTCCTGGCTCTGCCAGGTGTCGGGGATTCCACCGCTGACAATTTGTATGAGGCTGGTTTTGCTGCGGCGGAGGACTTGGCCGGCGCTCAGGTGGAGGAGTTGGTGGCGCTTCCAGGTCTCAGTCAACAGAAGGCCGTGAAGTTCATCGAGGCGGCCAAGGTTTACGAGGGCGAGCGCAAGGTGAGGGAGGCTGCAGCCAAAGAGGAAGAGGCTGTGGCCAGGGAGAAGGAGGCTGCGGCGAAGAAGGAAGAGGCTGCGGCCAAGAAGGAAGAGGCTGCGGCCAAGGAGAAGGAGGCTGCGGCCAAGGAGGAAGAGGCTGCGCTCAAAGATGGCTATGATTCTCTCCTGGCCCTGCCAGGTGTCGGGGGTTCCACCGCTGACAATTTGTATGAGGCTGGTTTTGCCTCGGCGGAGGACTTGGCCGGCGCTCAGGTGGAGGAATTGGTGGCGCTTCCAGGTCTCAGTCAACAGAAGGCCGTGAAGTTAATCGAGGCGGCCAAGAGTTATGCGGCCGAGCAAAAGGAGAAGGAGGCTGCGGCCAAGGACGAGGAAGCCGGCGAGCCTGAAGAGACCACCGCAGAATGAGTATGAAGAAAGGAGAGAAGCGGGGACAGCCGCAGCGAACGTGCATTGTCTGCGGCAGCAAGAGAGCCAAAGCCGAACTCCTTCGGTTGGCGCTGGATGAGGAGAGCAAGGTGTGCCTGGATTACCGGCAGCGGCTCCGTGGGCGTGGTTCTTATGTGTGCCCGAGGCCAGAGTGCCTGACGCGAGTCAAACTGGCCTACCTTGAGAAGGCGTTTCGACGATCCTTACCCCAGACCGCTTGGAGTCCTGCCCTGACCATGGCGGAGGCTCTCCAGAGGTGTAGCGTCCAATTTCAAGAGCAATGATCTGACCAAACACTCAAGAGTGCGGTTATGCACTTTTGGAGATAGAATATTAATAGAAGTCGGGGGATTGAATGGCGAAGTTGAGGGTGTACGAACTAGCAAAAGAATTAGAGATTCCCAACACAGATCTGCTGGAGCGGATCGAAAGTTTGGGCATTCAGATCAAAGGGCACATGAGCTCTTTGGATGAAGAGCAAGCCCAACTGCTTCGTGACACGGTGACGGGTCGAGCGCAGCAACTGATTGAGGAAAAGCGGGTTCGTCGAGGAATCATCCGCAGGCGGCGAAAGATTGTTAAGGCTGAGCCTCCAGCGGAGGAGGTGGAGACCGAAGTAGCGGCAGAGACAGCACCCCCCGTCGAGGAACAGGCTGAAGCGGTAGTCGAGGCGGAGTTGCCACCGCCTGTGGTTGAGGGAGAAGCACCAGAAGTTGAGCCCGAAAAGCCAGAGAAAGTTGAACCGGATGTCGAGGTTGCGAAAGAGGAAAAACCGGCGAAGAAAGTAAAGGAAAAGAAGGTCAAAAAACCCCGGAGGCGAGGCAAGAAAGAGGCTGCCGCCAAAATTATCAAGCTACCTGAGCGGGGGGCCGAGGTTGTTCCTGAACCGAAGAAGGCAGAGCCAAAGATTGAAGAATCAATGGAAGCAGTGGAGAAAGTGGTTGAGCCTGTGCCCACTCCACCAGGACCCGAGGCCGAGGCGACAAAGAGGCCGGGCAAACCCAAGAAGAAAAAAGGGAAGCGAGCACGAGTTGATGAGAGTGAGGAAGGGCCAGTGAGGAGGGGACTGCCGAGCCGCCGCAAAGAGGTGGTCACTGGGGACGATCTTTACGCCAGGCGTCGCGGGCCGGGCCGGATGATGAAAGGCCGCAAGGCCGCGCGAGCACGAGCAGTTGCGAAAGACGCAAAGCAAACCGAGCTCACCATACCCAAAGCCGCCAAGCGAAGGGTCAAACTTGACGAAGCCATCACCGTGGCCAGTCTTGCCAAGCGCATGGGAGTCAAGGCCAGAGAGGTCATTACCCAACTTATGGAATTGGGCCTCATGGCCACAGTGAACCAGGCGATTGATTTTGACACCGCTTCCCTGGTGGCGACGGAATTTAATTATGAGGCCGAGAAAACAGGTTTTGAGGAGGCGACAATCTTACAGGCTGTACCGGATAAGAAGAAAGACCTCAAGCCACGGCCTCCGGTGGTAACCATTATGGGACACGTTGATCATGGCAAGACTTCACTGCTTGACGCTGTCCGCCAGACCAAGGTTACAGAGGGAGAGGCAGGAGGCATCACCCAGCATATAGGTGCTTACAATGTGAAGCTGGATGCCGGCCAAGTGGTCTTCTTAGACACCCCGGGCCATGAGGCTTTTACGGCCATGCGGGCCCGTGGTGCCAGGGTAACCGACCTGGTGGTTCTCGTGGTGGCGGCCGACGATGGGGTTATGCAACAGACGGTTGAGGCAATCAACCATGCCCAGGCGGCAGAAGTCCCGATCCTGGTGGCCATAAACAAGATAGACAAAGCAAATGCCGACCCCGACAGGGTGAAACGTGAGTTGGCCGAGAGAGGGCTGAATCCAGAGGAGTGGGGCGGTGATACCACCATGGTGGAAGTGTCAGCCAAAGAGAAGACAGGGCTGGATGAATTGCTTGAGCTCATCCTGCTCCAGGCTGAACTCATGGAACTGAAGGCGAACCCAGACAAGAAGTCCAGAGGGAGGGTGGTCGAGGCTCGATTGGACCGAGGTAAGGGACCGTTGGCCACTGTCTTGGTGCAAGAGGGAACCCTGCGAGCCGGAGATCCTTTCGTCTGTGGCACTTTTTACGGCAGGGTGCGAGCCATGCTGGACGATCGCGGCCGTAAAGTGGCAGAAGTAACGCCGTCCATGCCTGTGGAAGTGCACGGAATATCAGGGGTGCCACATGCTGGTGATGAGTTGGTGGTGGTGAACGACGAGAAACAGGCAAAACAGGTGGCAGCGCACCGGCAGTTGAAGTCGCGTGAGGCAGAGCTTTCCCGAGCGACGAAAGTAACTTTGGACAACCTCTTTGAGCGCATCAAAGAGGGTGAGACCAAGGAGCTCAGGATTGTGCTCAAGGCTGACGTTCAGGGCTCCTTGGAGGCCATTACCGACTCCCTGAACAATCTGAGTACCGAGGAGATCAAGGTCAACATCATTCATAGTGCAGCGGGAGCTGTTACTGAGACAGATGTGATGCTGGCTTCCGCTTCAGATGCCATAACTATTGGCTTTAGCGTCAGGGCTTCGCAGAAAGCCCAAGAGTTAGCAGACGCCGAGAAAGTCGACCTGCGCTTCTATGACGTCATCTATCAACTTGTAGGTGAAGTAAAAGACGCAATGGAGGGAATGTTAGATCCCATATACAAAGAGCACTCCATGGGTCGTGCCGAGGTGCTCAAGACTTTTCATGCTTCCCGGGTAGGGACTGTTGCCGGCAGTATGGTGAATGAAGGCCGGGTGGAACGAGGAGCAAAGATCAGGGTGTTGCGTGACAACGTGGTGATCAACGATAGTAAGATCGCTTCACTCAGGCGCTACAAAGATGAGGTCAAAGAGGTCAAAGCGGGTCAGGATTGCGGCATAATCATTGAGAATTTCAACGATGTCAAGATTGGCGATATCCTGGAGACATACACAATCGAAGAAATCAAAGCTGTCCTGGAACCTGGTGGCAACAAGTCGGGATGATGTTTACGAGCATGATTTCAGCTTGGGGCAACGAGTAGGGCGATGGTTGTGGGGATTGCAAAGCTGAGCTTGCGTTTGCCGGGTAACCAATCCCTCAAGGGCAAGCGCAAGGTGGTTAAGAGCATTTGCGAACGGTTACGCCGACGCTTCAATCTGGCAGTGGCTGAAACCGACGACCAGGATAAATGGCAGGCTGCTGAGTTGGGTATCGTCGCAGTGGGCAATGAGGGAAGATACATTGAATCTAAATTGGACAAAGCCATCAATTTCATTGAGGATATACAGTTGGCCGAGATTGTGGATGTCCAGAGGGAATTGATTCATTTTTGATTGCGGACACTCATGGAACACAAGCGGGCAGATCGAGTTGCGGATCTCGTATTGAAGGAGCTTGCCGAAGTGCTTCTGCGGAAGGTGAGAGACCCTCGCCTTGCTGACATCACCTTGACGGCTGTCAAGGTGTCACCGGACCTGCGACAGGCCAGAGTATTTTACAGCTTGCTGGGCGACGAGGACAAAAAGGCTGCAGCAGCTGTGGGTTTGGAAAGTGCTCGAGGTTTTGTCAAGCGTGAACTGGGTAAGCGGCTCTACCTCCGACGCATTCCGGATATTGCATTTTACTTCGATGCTGCTCTGGAACACGGATCTCACATTGATCAACTGCTCACTGAGCTCAAGGAACCTGGTCTGGAATGATTGCGACAATTGCACAAGAGCTCAAGAACAACGAACGCTTCTTGCTGGCCACCCACGTAAACCCAGACGGTGACGCTATCGGTTCTCTGGGGGCCCTCGCCTTGGTGCTTGAGGGAATGGGGAAGCAGGTGGTGGCCTACTGCCAGGATGAGGTGCCCGAGTTCTTACGATTCCTTCCTTATGCGGACCGAATTGTCAGAGAGATATCGGGCCTCGACCGCTTTGAAGTGGCAGTGGTGCTGGATTGTGGTGCACTTGACAGGATTGGCAGCGCTGCCGATGTTCTCCAGCACGTCGGAAAAATCATCCATATCGACCATCATAGTTCCAGTGGTGATTTTGGCCAACTGAACCTGGTCCGGCCAGAGTGCAGTAGCACTGCCGAGATTCTTTATGAAATTTTTCAGGCCATTCCAGTGTCCTTGACCCCGGAGGTAGCAGAGAACATTTATACTGCCATTTTGACCGATACAGGGTCTTTTCGCTTTGCCAACACCACGGCAAGAACACTGGCCATAGCCGCAGAAATGGTCTCGCTCGGAGTAGGGCCGGAGAAAGTAGCCGGCGAGATTTATGACAGTATGAGCTCAGAGCGGATAGAGCTGTTAGCTCGCAGCCTCGATACCCTAACTCTCAGGAGTAACGGACGGGTGGCGGCCATGCACGTGAGCCGGCAGATGTTGGAGGAGACTGGGACCAGTTTCATCGATACCGACGGGTTCGTTAATTATCCCCGGGCGATTAGCAGCGCTGAGATAGCTATTTTCTTTCGGGAGATAGCTGCGGATGCGGTGAATGTTAGTTTGCGATCTCGGGGTGGCCTGGACGTGGCTGAGTTTGCCCGGATTCATGGTGGTGGTGGGCACCATAATGCGGCAGCATTTCGTCTAGAAGGATCGTTGTCAGAGGTTGTGGAAAAGGTTCTGACAGAGGCAGGGGAATTCATTCAAGATGCAAAACCTGGTCCTTAATGCCAAATCAGAGTTCAGTGGCTTTGCCGGTAAAGATGGCGAGCTTTTTTGGAGTACTGGAGTATTGGAGCATTGGAGTGTTGGCAAAAGCGAAGGCCTTAATTTCAACTTGGATTGGTTTTTTCATTACTCCATTACTCCACCACTCCATCACTCCAGCAGACTGCCACAAGAGGGGAAAGAGCATTCAAACCCCCTCAGGAGGCTGCCCAAAGACGGATCCTTTGGGCCCGGATTCTTCACTTTTGGAGGTCGGCAGTGAGCTCCAGCACGAGGATGAAGACAACCAGAGGAATCAAGACGCAGGCCAGATTCACTGGCGATGGGGTTTTGATTGTTGATAAACCGGCAGGCTTTACCTCGCATGATGTGGTCCAAAAGGCGAAGAGGAAGCTGGGAGCTGCGAAGGTGGGGCACAGTGGCACCTTGGATCCATTCGCCACTGGGGTGCTGATCCTGCTGATTAACGGCGCCACCAAACTTGCTCCGTTTCTCGCAGACCATGAAAAGACATATCTTTTTAATGTTTCCTTTGGCGTTGAAACGGATACCCAAGACAGCACCGGCAAGGTGGTGGCCCGGCAGTCATGTGAGCCCTTACAGGAGAGGGAAATTCGGGCGGCCTGTGACGCCTTCATCGGCGAGATTGAGCAGACGGTACCACGCTACTCAGCGGTGCGAGTGAAAGGACAACGGCTTTACCACCTGGCGCGTCGCGGTGTTGAGGTAACTCCACCCAATCGCAAAGTGGAGATCAAAGCCCTATCCTTCTGCGAGTTACGCTGGCCGGAAGCAACGTTTGAGGTCACCTGCTCGAAAGGCACCTATGTGCGGAGCCTGGGAGTGGATTTGGCCCGCCACCTGAACTGTAGTGGGCACGTGAGCCAGTTGCGACGGTTGGCAAGTGGTGGATTTAACTTGAGACAGGCTGTAACCCTGGAACAACTTGAAGAAAGCATGGCGAGGGGTGAGTTGCACCAGTTGCTGATGACTTCAGCACAGGCGTTAGATTGTTATACTGAGCTGCGAGTCTCGCCCCTGGATGCCAAGAGAATACGCCAAGGTTTCACCCTGGACTCGATCCAGTTTCTTGACCCTGGGTCCAGCCCAGGTTGGCCTGCAGGTACGTATAAGGTTTTGGACCCCGATAATAACCTGGTGGCAATGGTTTCTAAAGCGGCCAAGGTTGCTAACGATAGGCATGAGGGGGGAGTCACATTTAAGACTCTGCGGGTTTTTGGTGCGGTTTAGTAGGTTAAACTGAGGGTTTTCGGAAATATATTCACTTTCTTTGCGAAAACGATAATGGTCAAGGTCGAAGCATGAGGAGGTTTTAACGGTGGCACAGAACGCTGAAAGGAAAAAGGAAGTAATAGAGGATTTCAAGACGCATGAGACCGATACCGGTTCTCCAGAAGTGCAGATAGCGTTGCTCAGTGAACGCATTAGCTATCTCACTGAACATTTCAAGACTCACAAGAAAGATCATCATTCCCGGCGGGGCCTGCTGAAGTTGGTGGGACAACGCCGCCGACTCTTAGATTATCTTAAGAGAAAAGATGTGAGTAGATACCGAGAGGTTATAAAACGATTGGGACTTCGCCGTTAAAGAGGTTTGGCGGAGACCGTTTGTAGGGGTCTGCTTATGGTTTGTGCGGCAGTCCACCAGGAAAACATTCGAGTATGGAACCCAGACACAGACTGGGGAAATTTCAGAAATTTGTCTTGGCCTTGCCAAGGCTGAGAGCGAGCCTGCCAATCTGGCATTGGCTCGAGAACAACCAGCTCTTGCTCTCTCTGCATGATAGGGTTGGAGCAGTAAAGGAAGTAACATTATGAAAGAAGTTGTTGAGATAGAATTGGGTGGCCGAAAAATGAGGCTGGAAACCGGGCAGATGGCAAAACAGGCCAGTGGTGCGGTAATCATCAGCTACGGTGACACCGTGATACTGGTGACTGCAGTTGGTGAAGATAGGAGCCGGGAAGGCATTGACTTTTTACCGCTCAGTGTTGATTACATGGAAAAAGGTTTCGCGGCGGGTCGTATTCCCGGAGGGTATTTCCGGCGTGAAATCGGTCGACCCAGCGAAAGAGAAACGCTGAGATCCCGCCTCATCGACCGACCAATTCGGCCGCTATTTCCCAAAAAATACCGAAAAGAACTTCAGGTTATTGCGACGGTGCTCTCCGCTGATCCCGACGTCGATCCGGACACGGTGGCAATTGTGGGCGCTTCCGCGGCCCTGGAAATTTCGGACCTTCCCTTTCAAGGACCTATCGGGGCTGTTCGGGTCGGCCGGTCGAATGGTGAACTGACTGTCAACCCTTCTGAGGCTGAGTTGGAAAATAGCGACCTCAATCTGGTGGTGGCCGGCAACCATAAAGGCATTGTCATGGTTGAAGGTAACGCCCTGTTTGTAAGTGAGGATGATCTATTGGAGGCGCTCTTCTTCGCGCATGAGGCGATTCAGCCCATCCTAGAAATGCAGGAAACGCTCAAGTCCCGCTGTGGCAAGAGCAAGAAACCCTTTGAGCCTCCAATAGAGGATGAGTCTCTGGCGACTCGGGTGACAGAGCTGTCACAGAAGCGAGTCGAGGAGGCCAATAAGATTGCCGTCAAAGATGAGCGCTATGAGAAGCGGCGGGCCATTGTTCCGGAAGTGATGGAGGAACTCGGGCCGGATTTTGCCGAGCGGGAGTCAGAAGTCCGGGAAATTATCCATAATGTCGAGAAAAAATACGTGCGCGACATGATCATCAGCCAAAAAACGAGAATTGATGGCAGAGCTACCACAGACGTACGGGCCATTGATTGCCAGATCGGCATGTTACCGCGCGCCCACGGCTCCGGGCTTTTTACTCGCGGCGAGACTCAGGTACTTTCCGTAGTAACCTTGGGTTCCTCGTCCGACGAGCAGAGGGTTGAGTCCCTGGCGGGTGATGAGTTCAAGAACTTTATGCTTCACTACAATTTCCCGCCGTACTGTGTCGGGGAGGCGAGGTTCCTCCGCGGGCCTAGCAGACGAGAAATTGGACATGGAGTTCTGGCAGAACGAACCATGAAAGCCGTCATGCCCTCGCATGATGGTTTTCCGTACACTGTGAGGGTGGTAGCCGAGGTCTTGGAATCCAATGGGTCTTCTTCCATGGCCTCGGTGTGCGCCAGCTCTATTGCTTTGATGGATGCAGGGGTACCGTTGGAGAAGGCTGTGGCCGGGATCGCCATGGGGCTGATTATGGAGGGTGATCAGGCAGCCATCCTTAGCGATATCCTTGGTGACGAAGACCACCTGGGAGATATGGACTTCAAGGTGACCGGTAGTGCCGAAGGTGTTGTAGCTCTGCAAATGGACATCAAAGTGGCTGGCGTGTCGAAGGATGTCATGCGTCAGGCCCTCTTTCAGGCCAAGGAAGGTCGACTTTTCATTCTGGAGGAGATGAACAAGAAAATTTCAGGGCCGCGCCCGGAACTTTCACCTTTTGCACCCCGAGTTTTGTCCATTGAAATACATCCCGACAAAATCCGTGACATCATAGGTCCTGGCGGCAAGGTAATCCGCCAGATTATTGCCGAAACCAACACCAAGATTGACGTCGAAGACGATGGCAAAGTGACCATCATGAGCCCTGACCTTGCCGGCTGTAACATGGCGATAGAGATGATTAATAAACTTACGGCTGAGGCTGAAGTTGGTAGTCTCTACTTGGGCAAGGTGCGGAAAATAACTGACTTCGGGGCTTTCGTGGAGATACTTCCTGGCACAGATGGCCTGGTCCACATTTCGCAGCTGGATAATGAACGAGTTCAGAAGGTGAGAGACGTGCTCAACGAAGGAGACGAGGTCCTGGTCAAGGTGTTGGAGATCGACAGAGATGGACGTATCCGTCTCAGCCGCAAAGCTGCCCTGGGTGAGTCTATTAGCAAGGCTCGGAATTAGGGGCTCACAGCATTCGCGGCAGAGTACACTGCCGCAAATGGTCATTAGGCCACCAAAGTGGCTGTCATTACGCTACGCTGTCAATATGCCTGCGGCGTCATGTATGGTCCTTGGGTCAATACGCTTCGCTGTCATTCATAGTAAATTGTCATTGTAGCGTTGAGACAACTTAATGACGGCCGTAAGGCCTCATGACGGGCGCAGCCCTACTGACGCGCAGCATATGACTTCATTAGAGAGGGACTAGCGCTTGTATAATAAAACGGTTCTGGACAATGGCATGCGGGTGGTGACTGAGCGGATTTCCCATCTCCACTCCGTCTCAATGGGTATCTGGCTAAATGTGGGTTCACGAGACGAACAGGAAAATGAAAGCGGCCTAACCCATTTCATCGAGCACATGCTTTTCAAAGGCACAGAGAAGAGAAGTGCTCTGGAGATTGCCAAACAGCTTGATGCTGTGGGTGGCATGTCCAATGCCTTTACCAGTAAAGAAAATACCTGCTTTCATGCCAAGGTTCTCGACACCCATCTACCCCTGGTCGTAGAGATACTCTCCGATATTTTTCTGCAATCAGTATTTGATCAGGTGGAAGTTGAGCGCGAGCGAGAAGTGATCCTCCAAGAAATCAATATGGTGGAGGATACACCTGATGAGTATGTTCACATATTGTTTAATCAGAACTTCTGGGACGGAAATGCCCTGGGCCGCCCTATCTTCGGTAACGTCCAAACAGTAAAGAGTTTTACCCGCGAGATGATTCTGGAGTACTTGAACCGTGGCTACCATCCAGATCGGATTGTGTTGACTGCCGCCGGCAATGTGAATCACCAAGAATTCCTTGAACTGGTGGGGCCGGCCTTCAGCAACATTGAAAGACACGGGCATAATTTTGACCGTACACCCCCCAGGGCTAATTCTCGCGTAGACCTCTATTCCAGGGATATTGAACAGATCCATCTTTGCCTTGGCACTCGAGGGACCTCTCTGCATGAAAAAGAGCGATACTGTTGCAGTATCCTTAATGTAATCCTCGGCGGTAGTATGAGTTCTCGTCTTTTTCAGGAGGTGCGAGAACGCCGCGGCTTAGCCTACTCCATCTATTCATTTCTCTCTTCTCAAACCGATACGGGCATGATGGGAATCTACGGTGCAGTGCGACCCGACAACATCAAGGAAACCCTGGAGTTGATTCGCCTAGAACTCAGTCGCTTCAAACGCGAGCCTATCAGCGACACTGAGCTTCGTGCTGCCAAAGAGCATATCAAAGGCGGAATCTACCTGGCCGCGGAAAATACCGACAATCGCATGAGCCGTCTGGCCAAGAACGAAATGATCTTCAACCGTTTCGTGACCTATGAGGAAATAGAGGCTGGTCTTGAACGGGTTACGGTGGAGGATATTCAGGCTCTAGCTCAGCAGATTTTTCAGCCAGAGGTCATGTCCCTGGTACTTCTGGGGCAGGTGAATGGGCTCGATGTAGACCATACCTACTTAGACCTTTGATGAAAACTGACCCTAGCCCCCAACACTCTGAGCGTCTCTCATAAAAATCTGAAACCACAGCAAAACTCGGTGATTCTTTTTTGAACGGGCCTTGTTAGGGTATTGGAGTGCTGGAGTATCCAGAAATTCCAAATCACAAATATCAAATATCAAACAAATAACAATGACCAAAATTCGAAATTCCAAACCTGTTTTGGTCATTGAGTATTGGAATTTGATATTTTTCGTTGTTCCAATTTTCCAACTAGCTCGAAGGGGCTAATAAACAAGTGACGCAAGAAAAGCACCCGGCACAACCTCCCCGTGGCCTTCTCTCCATCCCCATCCGCCGCGTGCGGGGGGAGCTTGATGCAGATCTGCCACTCCCTCAATATATGAGTGATCGGGCAGCCGGCATGGATCTTTTTGCTGCAATAGATGGAGACTTGGCCATCCAACCTCAAGAGGTCGCCTTGGTCCCAACCGGGTTAGCTGTGGCCATTCCTGCAGGCTTCGAGGGGCAGATACGAGCGCGAAGTGGATTGGCTATACATCACGGTCTGGCAGTGATCAATGCACCCGGAACCATAGATAGCGATTACCGGGGAGAAATTATGGTGGCGCTAATCAACTTGGGAAAGAAGTCCTTCACCATCCACCGGGGCGACAGAATTGGCCAGATGATTATCAGTCAAGTTTACAGGGCCCAGTGGGATCTGAGGGAAGACCTGGACGAGACCGACCGGAACGAAGGGGGGTTTGGACACACAGGACGCTAACGGCTCAACCTATGGTTGAGCCTAAATCCTAAATCCGAATATCGAAATCCGAAACAAATTCGAATTACCAAAATTGGTCCTACGGACTCCCCACCCTTCGGGCGGGGCCCCAGTTTCAAATGACCGAAACACCTGACACGTCTTTTCGAGAAGTTACGTTTTGAACATTTGAGAATTCGGATTTTGTATTTGTTTCGAAATTCGTGCTTCGATATTCGGATTTGAACTTACGCTCAACCTATGAACAGCCTTTGAGCAGAGGATAAAGTGGGCATAACGCTGTCGGTGCTAGCAAGTGGTTCTCGGGGTAACAGCACCTATGTTGCCACCGAGAGGGCGCGTCTGTTGGTTGATGGTGGTTTGAGTGCTCGGGAGATAGAGCGGAGGCTGCTCAGTGTTGGTGCCAGCCCTAAAGACCTGGATGGTATTGTGGTGACCCATGAGCACGTCGATCATGTTCGCGGCGTGGGCACCCTATCAAGGCGATATGAACTGCCGGTCTATCTGAACAACCAAACCTATCTAAATTTACCGGATTCGGTGGGGCGGCTGGATCAGATAGAAGAATTTGTCACCGGAAAGAGCTTCTGCATTGAAGATGTTACCATTCATCCTTTCGCTATCTCACACGATGGCGTCGACCCAGTAGGGTTTACCCTGGCGAACGGCTCGGTGAAGATAGGGGTTTGCACTGACTTGGGTGCGGCTACCAAACTGGTGTATCGACATCTCGAGCACTGCACCGTGCTGATCTTGGAGGCAAACCATGATATGGAAATGCTGAAGAACGGCCCCTATCCCTGGCCGGTGAAACAACGGATCAAGAGCCGCATCGGACATCTTTCCAATGAACAGTCGGTTGATGTTCTCAGCCGGGTGTTCAGTGAAAATCTGCAAGAAGTAGTCCTGGCCCACATGAGCGAGGCCAACAATTCCTCAGATATGGTACTAGAGACATTCAACAGCATACTCGATCATCAGATGCGGGAGCGTCTAAAGATTACCCTGGCTTTACAGGACCAGCCACTTGATCCGATCGAGTTATGAATTATCCGGGCTAGTGTTTAATCTCGCCAAATCTCCAAAATTGTTAAATCGTCATTTGCGCTTGAATCCCCCCGCCAGTGGCTTATCAATTCCAAGAGGCCCTTACCCCACGGCGGTCCTTTTGCATTCCTTATATAAGCGGCCAAGCGATCATTTCCAAATAGGTCTTTGTTTTCATTCTCTGCTTCCACCACTCCATCGGTAAAAAAGAGAATAGATTCTCCAGGAGCTAGAAAAATCTCCTTTTGCTCGTAACTGACATCCGGCGCGACGCCCAATGACATTCCCTTTAACTGGGGCAAGGTTCCAATATCGCTATCTACGATCAACAAAGGTGGTAAATGGCCTCCGAGGGTAAGTTGCATTTTTCCACTGGAGGGCCAATACCTGGCAAGAACAATGGTGGCGAAAAATCCTTCTGCGGACGTCAGGCTATACATGCTTTTATTTACGCTTTCCAGAAGGTTGTCCACTTCAGTTTGAACGAGTGCTTCGCTACGGATTTTGGTTGACAATGCAGCCATAATCAAAGCTGCGGGAACGCCTTTATCCGAAACATCGGCTACATATGCCAACCAACTGGAGTCCGGCAGTGGAATAATGTCATACAAATCACCACCCACATAGCCAGCAGGAACAGATGTAGCCCATACATGACTTCCTGCTTCCATTCCAGGAATTTCTGGCCAAAATAGAGATTTAATTTTGGTTGCAGTCTCGAGTTGAACTTTGAGTTGAGCCGACTGCTCAAGGACCGTGTCGTGAAGGTCTTTGATGCGCAGCATCGACTTGACCCTGGCAACCAGCGCGGCATGGTCCACGGGCTTGGTCAGGTATTCGTCGCCACCTGCCTCGAGACCGGCCACCACGTCTTTTGAATCGGCTTTGGCAGTCACCATGATGATCGGTATGAATGGTAAGGAAGGGTCCCCTTTGATCCGCCGACAAACCTCAATGCCATCCATCTTGGGCATCATAATGTCCAACAGGATCAGGTCCGGTTGTTTCTCTCTGGCCATGGTCAACCCGGCCTCGCCATCGGGCGCTGTGATGACCTCGTAGTTGTGGGCTGTGAGGCGGGCCCGGAGGATATCCAAGCTTTCAGGGTTGTCCTCCACAATCAGAATCAGTGGTGGCGTTCTCACGTTTTTCCTTCTGTGCTTAGTAGTTTCAAAACCCACCTGCTGTGCTAGTGGTATAGTTTAGCTTTGCTTGCAGAGTGAATATTCTGCGATGATCTTCGGGAAGACGACCGCGCAGCAAAATCCCCCTCGGTCCCCCTTTAGAAAAGGGGGAAGATAGTTGTTTGCCTGTGAGAGATCCCATGTAAAGCCCCCCTTTTGTAAAGGGGGGTTGGGGGGATTTCGTTTACGGGCATGGCTTTCGTCTTAGCACAGGCAGTGTTTTCTAAATCGTCCCCTATGTGGGCGCCACCCTTTCGGATTGGCTCATGGAAAAAGCCCCCCGGCGTCGGGAGGGATGCTTTACTTACGATAGATATTCTCGAATCTTTGCGAGCAGTTCCCGTGGGCTAAAAGGCTTCGAGACATAGGCATTGCAGCCAGCCTCAAACGCCTTGACATCATCGCCGCTCAGAGCGTAGGAGGTGACCACAATGATCGGAATATGTTCGAGCTCGGGGTTGGCCTTGATCTGGCGCGTGGCCTCATATCCGTCAAGCCCCGGAAGCTGGATGTCCATGAGGATCAGGTCAGGACGATGGGTCTCAGCCGCGGCCACCCCCTCTTCCCCGGTTACCGCTTCGATGATCTCATAGCCGGCGCTGCTGAGGAGATCGCGCATGATACGCCGGTTGTCCTCCTGGTCTTCTACTACCAAAATCAACTTGCTCATCTTTGCTCCTTTTGCCTCTCAACTCGAACCGGTAGTGTGAACCAGAAAGTCGAACCTTTCCCTTCAGTCGATTCCACCCAGATACGGCCCCCGTGCATTTCGACAATCCTCCTGGCAATGGAGAGACCGAGGCCGGTACCGCCCTTTTTCCTGGTGCTGGAACCATCTGCCTGGTGGAACTCCTCGAAGATCATCTGCTGATCGGCCTCCGAGAGACCGGGACCCGTGTCAGAAACGGAGATCACAAAAGTGTCGTCGGAAGCTGTGGCCTCGACCCTGACCTCTCCCGCCTCGGTGAACTTGATGGCGTTGCCGACAAGATTCAAGAACACCTGGGATATGCGCTGGTGGTCGCCCTTGCCTTGAGCCACCTCTGGAGCAACTGAAACCTTCAACTCAAGGTTCTTCTCAGCTGCCAGGGATTCAACTGAAGTGAAGACCGTATGGACGACCTCCTTCATCGAATAGTCGTCAAGAGACAGAACAAGTTGTCCCGCCTCTATTTTGGAAAGGTCGAGGACGTCATTGATGAGGCCGAGGAGATGGCGACCATTTTTCTCCACGCGCTCCAGAACTTCTTGAATATTCTCTGGGACATC
>PPDG01000323.1 GCA_002899795.1 Desulfobacteraceae bacterium
AGTCCGCAGGATTACTGGAAGTGAGGAAATATCGTAGATGGACTGCTGCTCGGATGGTCTGACTAAAGAGAGGAGGAGGATATGAAAAGTGGCCTTAGCTGTCCGCACTGTGGCGAGCTGGTAGCCAAATACAGAAATCCCTTGCCCACAGTGGACATCATCATTGAGCTGGAAGACAAAGGGATTGTCTTGATTCGGCGGGCCAAAGAGCCCCATGGCTGGGCCATACCGGGCGGGTTTGTGGATTACGGCGAATCCCTGGAGGAGGCGGCCCGGCGGGAAGCTCGCGAAGAGACCTCTTTGGATGTGGAGTTACTCGGGCAACTTGGCGCTTACTCTGCGCCCGACCGCGATCCGAGACACCACACTATTACTGTAGTTTTTCTGGCCCGAGCCGGGGGTGAACCGAAGGCAAGAGATGATGCTAGAGAGGTGGGGGTGTTTACTGAAAAAGATCTGCCCTCACCCCTGGCTTTCGATCATGCTCAGATCCTGGCCGACTACTTTGTCCACAAGAAGAGGCGGCAATAACACTTCCCCGCAATAATCCTGCCACCAGGTAAATGTAGTTCCTCCGTCTCTTTATGCTGGTCTTTGTACTAGGAGCTCCCACGGCTCACTGCCTACTTCCTACCCATCCCCGACTTACCATTTAAACTGAGCATCAGATTTCTCTGCAATCCGGTTGAAACGATACATATCAAACAGCCCTGCTTCCACCGGTTCGTCCTTGAGATATTTCTGGTAGTGCCAGTCTGCCTCCTCCCAGAAATTCGGGCTGGTTCTTCTTATGGCATGCTTTCTGGCGACATTGTAATAGCTGAGTTGATCCCTGATTTTGAGAAAGCCCTCTACAAACTCCTCTATCTCGTCTAGGTTTACTCGGACGAATGAGTTTGGATAGCTGCCCGTATAACCCTTGACTATGGTAAGGGTGTCGTCATCAACAAGGCGCCTTCTCTCCTCGCCAAACATGAATGAATTGTTGCTCAGAGCCTTGTTGCGGATAACGGTATAGGCCAGGTCTTTATCCTTGTTACCGGTAACAACATGAATAAAGGCCAGATCCTGGACCACCTGTATCTCAGGGCCGCGGAGCCCCGTCACTTTTTGCAGGGCACGGTCTGCTCTTTGTTCAAGTGGCCCTGTGTTTTTATCAACACAGTTTTTCTCGGGGCAGCGGTTCAAGTAGTCCTTCGGACCGGCAGCCGGACCCGCACGCACAAGTATCTGTTCAAAAAATTCCTTTTTGGGATCGTTTGTCCTGTAGACAATTTCGGTGTCCCATTCAAGCCCCCGAAGAGGCTCCTCCAGGTGAATCTTATGTTCGGCCCTGGCGCCCTTATACCACTCTGCCCGTTCCTCGACGCGCTTATCCTTTGGCAGGAAGCTCAAAAAATTATTTTCTCCCTCCATGCGGAGAAAGTCCATATAAAGCCGAGTTTCGAGTTGATGCCCCACATTGCCAAACACGTTAAAACCGACGACCAGCAGATAGTGGATGCGTTCAAGAAGCGGATAGTCAATCACCCAGCCGGTTTTGGGTGTGTCTCCCACAAAACCCTTTACCACGCTGGCACTGTCAAAATGCCTGAAAATCGTTAACAGGGCATTGCTATTGTGGCCGTCACCGTTCCAGATATGAGCTATATCATTTCCCTTTTTGGCCGGATCCAGTTTTGCAAGATACGTTCCCTTGGCATCCAGATATTTTTCTTGCTTACTCTGATAGTCAGCCCCGAGGATGTCGATATTTAGTTTATCTTTCCCGCTGGCCGGTAAGTCCAGATAATCACTCACACTGGCAAGAAAGGCGGTATCATTGCTGATGGTGTCCTTCTCCGGATCAAAAAAGGCAACAAAAAAGTGGTCATTGATAACATTGAGGGCAATCTGGCCACGGCAAACAGGCCCCTTCATAAACCCCATGACGAAGAACTGGGCATCATCCAGCATAAACCGGTAGCGAGATTTGGCAGGCAGATCCGCAAAAGTCTTGAACGGATTGGAGGTTGTTTCGGGATCATAGGAGGGCAGCTTTTTTACCTCATAATCGTCCTGCAGAAAGAGCTGCCGGTAGCGCTCCATTTTTTTTCTGTTCATCCGATAAACAGTGTGATTTTTCGACACAATGGTTGATTCTATTTTCCGCAAGCGGTAGTAGAATTTTGCAACCCCGGGATGGTCATACGGTCTTACTGTATTGATCTCAACCACCGGTTCTCCTGGAGCCGTTTTGGATCGAACCAGCCGGTAAAACTCCCGGTCCGGCAAAGTATCAAAATGGATATGGCCCATAAACAAATGTTCATAAATATAGCGTGATACCAGCTGCTGCTTCAGAGATCTGCCGTTAAGAAACTCTTCCCATTGGTTTATGGTTTTTTTTGCCCTAGCCGACATGGGTGGCCGCGGAGTAATCAGCCCCCCCTGTCTCAGCCAGTCAACTATTGTTTTGTGCTCCTTGTCGGTCAGTCCGGGCAGCGCATACGGCATTCCCCAGAGAGGATATTTTTTCTTGTATTCACTGAAATCTTCCGCAGTTGTACAGTTCTGTTTTTTGTCAAGACTGATATCAAAACT
>PPDG01000140.1 GCA_002899795.1 Desulfobacteraceae bacterium
AAAGTAGTCGATGGCATGGATCTGAGCGAAGAGGAGATGGAAGGTGCAATGGACGTAATCATGAGCGGCCAGGCGACGCCAGCCCAGATCGGAGCCTTCATCACCGCACTCAGGTTAAAAGGTGAAACCATTGAAGAGATCACTGGAGCCGCCCGAGTCATGCGACGAAAAGCCACCAAGATCGGTGTCGATAGCTCTGCGGTGAGCATGGACCGGGACGATATCAACCTAGATCTGGAGACCGTGGTAGATACTTGCGGTACGGGTGGTGATGGCACCAATACCTTTAACGTGTCCACCACTGCCGCCTTCGTGGTGGCAGGATGCGGTCTGCGGGTCGCCAAACATGGAAATCGCTCGGTTTCGAGTCTTTGCGGCAGCGCCGATGTCATCGAGAAGTTGGGAGTAAACCTGGATGTGCCTCCGGAGGTGGTGGAAGAGTGCCTCAGTCAGGTGGGAATCGGTTTCCTCTTTGCACCAGCCTTGCATGGGGCCATGAAGTATGCCATTGGACCCCGACAAGAGATAGGCATCCGCAGCATTTTTAACATACTGGGTCCTCTGACCAACCCGGCGGGAGCCAACGTCCAGGTGCTGGGCGTTTACGACAAAGAGCTTACTCCGGTTCTTGCCGAGGTATTGAACAGGTTAGGTTCCAGGAGTGCCTTTGTGGTCCATGGTGAGGACAGCCTCGATGAGGTCAGTATCACTGGTCGCACCTTTGTGAGTGAGCTGAAAGATGGGGAGGTGTCTACTTACACCATTGAACCAGAAGATTTCGGTCTACCTCGCGCATCCATCAGTGAGATCAAAGGCGGGGATGCAGAGACAAACGGGCAGATAGTGCTGGATGTGCTGCAAGGTGAACCGGGTGCCCGGAGAGACATTGTGCTACTCAATGCTGCGGCGGCACTGGTTGCGGCAGGGATGGCTGGCGATTTTCGCGAGGGTATAAAACAGGCGGCTGAGGCGATCGATTCCGGAGAAGCTCTGAAGAAGCTGCAAGCGCTCAAAAAAATCACGAACAGACAATAATGTACCGGTGGAAATGTCATGATTCTTGACGATATTGTTGCACGCAAGAAGGAGCGATTGATCGAGCTTAAGAGAAAGTCGATCCAGGCCGAGCTGGAGAAAGCTGCTACTTTGGCTTCAAAACCACGCGACTTCACTGCTGCACTAGAGCACGGGGGTAGACCGGCTGTCATAGCCGAGATCAAGAAGGCATCGCCTTCAGCTGGGGAGATCCGGGCGAATTTTGAGGTGGCAGAGATCGCGGCAAGTTATGAAAGGGCAGGGGCTGCAGCCATCTCGGTGATTACCGAAGAGGATTTTTTTCAGGGCAAACTAGGATATCTGACGGAGGTGAAGACGGCGGTCTCTTTGCCGATTCTCTGTAAAGACTTTATCATAGATCCCATACAGGTTGTCGCCGCACGTGCCGCGGGCGCCGACGCACTGCTGCTCATTGCAGCCATCCTGGAGCAAAGCTCTCTGTTGGAGCTATTGGCCATGGCTCGTGATCTAAGTATGGCCTGTTTGGTTGAGGTTCATAATGAGGAGGAAATGGAGCGGGTGCTGACAACGGATGCCCGCATCATTGGCATCAACAACCGCAACCTGCGGACCTTTCAGGTGAGCCTCGATACTACCTTCAAGTTACGTCCCAGCATTCCGTCAGATCGGTTGGTTGTAAGTGAAAGCGGTATTCAAGAACAGAGCGATTTGCAGTCTCTGGCGGCGGCGGGTGTTGATGCGGTATTGGTGGGAACAAGTCTCATGCGGGCAGAAGATCCAGGTCAAAAGCTGCGTGAACTAATGGGGAGAAGTTGACGAATCTGTAATTTCCGACTTGTGATGGGCGATATGTGAGGTTCGATATTCTTGGGGAAGAGTGTTGGAACTGAACATCTCACATCTCAGATCTCACATTTTCTAAAATTAGAAAGATGCAGTAACCTCTATGACCGTGCGCATTAAAATCTGTGGTATTACCAACGAAGAAGACGGACTGGCTGCAGCCAACTTTGGCGCTGATGCCCTGGGCTTTGTTTTCGCCCCCAGTCCCAGGCGAATCTCGGTCGAAAGAGCACGGGAAATCATCAAGGTCCTACCACCCCTGGTTCAGACAGTGGGGGTTTTTGTCAATGAAGACCCAGAAAAGGTGAGGTCTACAGCCGTTGCTTGCGGGCTGGACATCCTGCAGTTTCATGGTGATGAGTCTGCTACCTACTGCAGCAGCTTCGATCGCCGGGTGATAAAGGCGGTGCGGTTGCAAAGCCGGGATGACCTCGACAATCTGTCGAAATATGTCAATGTTGTTGAGGCCCTGTTACTTGACACTTACGTACCCAACAAGCTCGGCGGCACAGGTATTACCTTTGATTGGAAATTGGCTGTAGAGGCCAGAAGATACGGAAAGATAATTCTTGCAGGAGGGCTAAATCCAGAAAATGTGGCTGCTGCCATCAGCATGGTCAAGCCTTGCGCTGTTGATGCCAGCAGTGGTCTGGAGCAAAGTCCGGGAGCCAAGGATCACGAGAAAATGGCACAGTTTATAAGAGAAGCCATTCAAGCCGCTAGGCATTTAGCCCGGTTGTTTCATGAATAACCTGCTGCGACCGCGTAAATGGCCGTCCTTCAGGGGGTCCTCGGGTGCCGAAACCTGCGACGTACCATTCAGGTACGCCTCGGATCCGGCACCCTGCGATTGCCCGGTGGCACGCCCATCTTCACGGTCTCGCGACAGCAATTGAAGCTCCCTGCAGCAAGCTGCAGGGAATCTTCGAAATGTAAGGAATTGATTCCATTTTATTGTAGTTCGCTCGCTCCCCCCCGTCCGCCTCAGGCGGACTACGGGGGATGCGCTCGCTGGAGCATTTTCATGAGACAATCGGGCAAGAGGAGTGATTATGGATAAGACTGGCTACTATGGAACGTTTGGCGGTGCATTTATTCCAGAGATTCTTAGCACCACCCTCGAACAATTGCAGCTCGGTTTTAAAGAGGCCAAGGAAGATCCAGCTTTCTGGTCAACCTATCAAGGTCTGATGTCCACTTATTCATGCCGACCTACACCTCTGACGCACGCAGAAAATTTGAGCCGCCATTTTGGCGGACCCCAAATCTATCTAAAACGTGAAGACCTTAATCACACCGGTGCTCACAAGCTCAATAATGTTATGGGGCAAGGTTTACTGGTGCAAAGAATGGGGAAAACCCGGGTCATTGCCGAAACGGGGGCGGGGCAACACGGAGTCGCCACCGCAACGATGGCTGCCAAGTTCGGTTACTCGTGCACTATCTACATGGGAGAGGTGGACGTGGCACGGCAGCGGCCCAACGTTTTTTGGATGGAGCAATTGGGTGCCACAGTGGTACCAGTCAGAGATGGAGCTCGCATATTGAAAGATGCCATAAATGAAGCTCTGCGCGATTGGTCCACGAATATGGACACTACACACTATGTGCTGGGCACTGCCTGCGGACCTCACCCTTACCCGGAGATGGTATCCTATTTTCAGTCTATCGTGGGTACGGAAGTGAGAGAGCAGATACTCCGACAAAGCGGTCGCGCACCCACTCGGGTTTACGCCTGTGTTGGTGGAGGATCCAATGCTCTGGGGGTATTCAGCGGTTTCCTTGATGATGCAGAAGTGGAGTTGGTAGGTGTTGAGGCTGGGGGCGAAGGTCTGGAGACCCACAAACACGCGGCCCGGCTGGCTTCAGAGCATGGCAGCGTTGGCGTGGCCCAAGGCTATAAGACCTACTTTTTGCAGGACGATGACGGCCAGATGCTGGAGACGCACAGTGTGGCGGCCGGACTCGATTACATCGGGGTATCACCCATTCTCTCCGCTTATCATGAAGAGGGTAGGGTCCGGTTTGAGGCAGCAACCGACGAAGAGGTGCTGGAGGCGACCCGGCTGGTTATGAGAAAAGAGGGCATTATTCCTGCCTTGGAATCAGCTCACGCTCTGGCCGGAGCATTTCGCGAGGCACCAGAGATGAACGGTGATGGTGTGGTGATAATCAATTTGTCGGGGCGCGGAGACAAAGATATTTTCACCATTGCCGACGCTCTGGGAGATACAGCCTGGAAGTCATTCATTATCACGAAGGCGGAGGAATACCGTGCTTGAAGACTATATTCGTAACAAACAGAAGGAAAAGGACATCCTGCTCATGGCCCATGTAGTGCTGGGTTATCCTAGCATTGAGGAGACTTTTGAGCTGGTGCGGACAATTGTTGAGGCGGGCGTGGACTTGATGGAGTTACAGATTCCTTTTTCTGAGCCCATTGCGGACGGCCCGGTGATTCTACACGCAAGTCAGGCTGCCCTCGCAGGTGGGGTCAGGGTAGATGACTGCTTCAGATTAGCCCGTAAGATCACGGACGCGTTTGATATCCCCTTTCTTTTCATGACTTACTACAATGTTGTTTTCAAAAGAGGAGAGGAACGTTTCTTCGCCGAGACGCGAGAGGCAGGCATTTGTGGTGCTATCGTTCCCGACATACCGCCGGAGGAGGGTGAATCCTTCATGGCCGCTGCAACAGCCAATAACATCGATCCTATTTTCATTCTTGCACCCACATCCTCGTCCGAAAGGATCAGCTACCTGGCGCGTTTTGGCCGCGGGTTCTTCTACTGTGTTGCCCGTAAAGGGGTAACTGGGGCCAAGACCGATTTTTCTTCTGAACTGGATGAATTCCTTGACCGCTGTAGGGGGGCAACCCAACTGCCGCTGGCTTTGGGCTTTGGGGTTAGCTCCAAGGAAGATGTGCAATTTCTTCGAGGTAAAGTAGAAATAGCTGTGGTGGGAAGCCAGGCCCTCAGATTGTTGAATACCAACGGAACCAAAGCGGTGGGAGATTTCTTTGCTAAACTCCGGTGAGTGGTTGTGCTATTGGACCCTTGGACGTACTTCTATCTAACAGTCTTGACTACCAGATAACCTTTCATCGCCTTGGAGACGATTTCCATTATGGCTTCCTGCTCCCGGGCATGCCATTTCCCTCGGCCCAGAGTGGGTTCAAGATGTTCTAAAATGGCCCCTGTGAGCTCATCAGCAATATTCTCTTGGTAGGTGTGTTCATGGATCTTCATGGTTACGGCCATTTCCAATTCTTTATCGATCTGGTCCAAGGTCTCCAGTAAGGTTGCTTCCCTCTCTTTGAGCCCACCCATCTTGGCGTATTCAGTGCGCTTCTGCAATCCTTTCTTGTACTCGTCCAGGGCTAAAACGGCCGCGGCGAGGGCGAGAACCTGCTCTTTGTGGCTCCGTTCTTTTAGAAGATTTTCAATCGTAATAGCAAACTCTTGTAACTCTTTGTCCTTGAACTCTTCACCTGAGGCGGACATCTTCTCAACCTTTGCTATTACCTTTTTGATGATCTTATCGCTCATTCTCAATCTCCTCTAGAGCAGTGGTTACCTGAAGCAAAAGAACTGTCTCACAACCGAGCCGGTTGGTGGACAAAAACGGCTGGGCTAGCCCGGATATTTCATGAATTCACGTCGCGAGACCGTGGAGAAGAGTGTGCAACCGGGCAACCGCAGGGGGTTGGATCCGAGGCGTACTTGAACAGTACGTCTCAGGGTCCGACACCCGAGGACGCCCGGAAGGACGCTCATATCCGCGGTCGGAGTAGGCAATTCGTGAAATGTCCGGGCTAAGTATGCTAACTTCGCATAATTATGCGCAAATTGTCAAGGACCGTGGACTGAGAAAAGTAACTTGACTTTTCCTACGGTATAGTCTAACTTGGCAGACTCATTTGAGATTTAGTCTAAGGGTACCAATGAAGCGACAGTCCTATACATTTTACGGCTATTATTATTTCGTCACCATGGCGAACGAGGGGGCTGTACGCAGGTGTTGATCCCATAAGTATTTTGAATGTGTTTTGAAAGCCGCGGCAGTCCTTGGGCCGCGGCTTTTTTGTTTTTATATGATTCTGGCTTTCTATATCATGGGAAAAGGAGTTGCACATGATAGGTAAACAAATTAGGATGGAACGGATAATTGACCGGAATACCAGCAGAACTGTCATTGTTCCAATGGACCATGGGGTCAGCTCGGGTCCCATCTACGGCATCACCGATCTCAGAGATGCCATTGAGCAAGTAGTCCGGGGTGGAGCAAACGCCATTGTTGAACACAAAGGTATGGTGGGTGCTGGCCACCGCCGAAGCGGTAAAGACGTCGGCTTGATCATTCATCTCTCTGCCAGTACTTCACTCTCCCCCTATCCCAACACCAAGAGTCTGGTTTGCACGGTTGAGGAAGCCTTGCGTTTGGGTGCGGACGCTGTGTCCATACATGTGAACATTGGCGATGAAATGGAACGGCAGATGCTCAGTGACTTTGGTATGGTCTCTAGCAGGGCCCGAGAGTGGGGTATACCACTACTGGCGATGATTTATCCGCGAGGGGAGAAGATAGCCAACGAGTACGACCCCGGTGTGCTTAAGCATGCCGCTCGCCTGGGTGCTGAGTTGGGTGCTGATATTGTCAAGATATCCTATAGCGGTTCGGTGGAATCCTTTCGGGAAGTGATAGCGGGCTGTCGGGTGCCAGTGGTCATTGCCGGTGGTGAAAAGATGGAGTCGGACAAGCAGATACTCGAGATGGTGAGAGGGTCCATTGATGCCGGTGGTTCTGGTGTCTCCATTGGGCGTAACATATTTCAGCACCCAGACCCCACCAGAATGGTCGGGGCGATCAGTATGATCGTTCATGAAGAAGCCACGGTGGAACAGGCTTCGGCCTTTCTCGGCAGCCAGTCATTGGACTCTGAGAGGAAAAGGGGAACGGTATGAAAACTGCCTGGGTAAGAGTGGATCCCTGGGACAAGGCGCTGGTTACAACCGCTCTTGAGGGCGGGGCTGCGGCAGTAATGGTGCCGGAGGGCTACCATCAGAAGGTTAAGGAACTGGGACGCATCACTACCATTGCCCCTGATGGAGATCTCAAACCCGAGCGGGAAGTGGTTTTTTATGAGGTCAAAAGCCAGGAAGACGAAAAGGAGATACTCAGACTGGCTCACAGTGCTACGGTAGTGGTACGTACTACGGATTGGACGATAATACCCCTTGAGAATTTAGTCGCTCAGGCGGACAACATCTTTACCGAGGTGGCCAACAGTGAGCAAGCCAGAAACGCTCTTACTGTCTTAGAGCGAGGAGTCGCTGGAATATTGATCAAGACCGACGATCCGGTGGAACTCAAAAAAACCCTGGCCATTGTTCGCGAACAGGGTGAGCAGGTTCGACTCAGCACTGCGCGAATAGTCGCTGTACGTCAGGCAGGTTTGGGAGATCGAGCCTGTGTGGATACCTGTAGCCAAATGGAACAGGGGCAGGGCATGCTTGTGGGCAACAGTAGTGGCGGACTCTTTTTGGTTCATGCTGAGAGCGTCGAAAATCCCTATGTGGCGCCACGCCCCTTCCGGGTGAACGCAGGTCCAGTGCATGCCTACATTAGGGTGCCGGGTGGTAAGACCCGCTATCTTTCAGAACTTGTGGCTGGTGACCCCGTTTTATGCGTGGATCACCAGGGACGGGCCCAAGAAGCCATAGTAGGTCGGATGAAAATAGAGCGGAGGCCTTTGTTGCTGGTGACCGCAGAAACTGAGGCGGGGGAAGTTACCACTTTGGTTCAAAATGCTGAGACCATTCGGTTGACTACACCCAACGGTGAACCCCGCTCCGTGGTAGCCCTGGAGAAGGGTAGCGAGGTCCTGGTGGCTATAGAGTCCGCGGGACGCCATTTTGGACACAAGGTGGAGGAGACCATTTGGGAAAAATAACTGATAGCAAACAAGATAGGTCGGATCTAAAGCGGCTGCGACAGCAGATCGACGATCTGGACGATGAAATCCTCCAGTTGCTCAACCAACGTATGCTTCTCGTCCAAGAGATAGCCACGCTGAAAAACAAGGCAGGCAAAGACCCCCTGGACCTGAACCGGGAGCAAGCTATTTTCCGGCGGCTGGCACGTGAGAACAGGGGACCGCTGGCCTGGGGCGCCTTGAAGAAGATTTTCGGTGAAATCCTGACCGCTTCTCGAGACATCCAGGCATACCTAGGGACGAACAACCGCCAGCCTCCTAAAGGGAGGGCACCTTGACGAAGATCTGTGTGTCCGTGATGGTTGAACGGCCCGATCAAGTGCTCGAGACCATGACGAGGGCGAGGGATATGGGAGCCAACCTGCTGGAGTGGCGGCTGGATGTTACTCGGGAGCCAGAGGTGGAGAGTGTTTTGCGTCAGGCTCCTTTGCCGGTGATCGCCACAGTGCGCTCCTTAGACCATGGCGGTCATTTCGATGGTAGCAAAGAGGAGCAACTTCGCCTTCTCCTCCGGGCAGCGGCAGGAGGAAGTTCATATGTGGACTGGGAGTTCCGGAGGGAAGAGGGTCTGCCGGATGAATTGGCCAGCATGAGAGAGCAGGTGATTTTGAGTTACCATAATTTTCAGGAAACACCTCCGGAAAACATACTGAAATCTTTGTTCAACGAGATGGCTGCCATCGGGGCTGGGGCGGTGAAGGTGGTTACTCTGGCCCAGGAGATGGAAGATAACATCTCCTTGCTCAACCTCATTGGCCAAGGCAGGAAACAGGGGCTAGAGGTCGTGGCTTTCTGTCTCGGCTCATTGGGCCGAATCAGCAGGGTAGCCTGTTTGCTGGTAGGCGGTGCCTTTACCTATGCGGCTTTGGAACGTGGCGCAGAGGCTGCCCCGGGACAGTTCACCCTGCCGGAGATGCACCGGCTTCTGGAAATGTTACAATGATCAACGCTCAGACCGCATATGTTGCAATTTTCGGGAATCCAATAGCGCATAGCCTCAGTCCTCAGATGCACAACGCCGCTTTCAACCACCTTGGCTTGAACCTAGCTTTTCTGGCCTTTAAAGCGAACAGGGCGGAGGAAGCGGCGGTGGCCATCAGGACACTGGGTCTCCGCGGGGCCAGCATCACCATACCCCATAAAGAGGCCATTATTGGACATCTGGACGAGGTGGACGATGTTGGTCGGGCTATTGGAGCCGTCAATACGGTGGTTGCTCAAGAGGGCAGGTTGTTGGGGAGCAATACGGACTGGCTGGGGGTGGTCAGGGCTCTGGAGCAGGTAACCGAGCTCGGGGGGAAACGTTGTCTGGTCCTGGGGGCCGGTGGTGCAGCCCGGGCTGCCATATTTGGATTGCAGAACAGAGGTGCAGAGGTTTTCCTCATGAATCGCAACCAAGAACGGGGCCACAGCCTTGCGAAAGAGATGAACTGTACCTTCGTGGAAAGGCAATCTTGGGATGGTCTAGAGATAGAACTTTTAGTAAATGCCACCCCGGTGGGCATGGCCGCAACTCGGAACCAGAGTTTGATTTCCGCCCAGCAGCTAAAGGGGGGCATGGTGGTTTTGGACATGGTATACAGACCCTTGGAAACGAGACTGCTCATAGACGCAGCCACAGCTGGCAGTATCTGCGTTTCCGGGCTGGAAATGCTTCTCCACCAAGGTGTGGCCCAGTTTGAGATATGGACTGGCGAAGAAGCGCCCGTTGAGGTCATGCGCCAGGCCCTAGTTGAGTCCCTTGCAAATGAAACAGATTAGAACCACTGCAAATCTAGATACAACTGTTCGTATTCCCGGCTCCAAGAGCATCACCCACCGGTACCTCATCATGGCCTCACTGGCCGAGGGGAGGAGTCAGCTGGGTAATACTCTCTGGTGTGACGACACCCGTTACACGGCAACGGCTCTTGAGAGCTTGGGGGCACAGATCATACATTCTCCCGAAGCAGCAGAAGTGACTGGTACCGGTGGCAAACTTGACCATCCTTCGAAACCTATTTTTCTGGACAACGCGGGCACTTCTATGAGGTTACTGACTGCAGTGGCCTGTTTGGCTCAAGGCGATTGTGTCCTGACCGGGAGTGACCGCATGCACAGGCGACCCATTGGTGAACTTTTGGCTGGCCTACGACCACTGGGTGGGGTTGTTGAGAGCTTGGAAAAAAATGACTGTCCCCCTGTACACATTCATGGCAACGGCCTCAAAGGTGGGCGCACTCTTGTAGACGCGAGCCGCTCAAGTCAGTTCGTCTCCGCCATTCTCCTGGCAGCACCTTATGCCTCCAATCCTGTTGAGATTGGAGTCCAGGGGCTGGTTTCCAGGCCGTACGTCGATGTCACTTTGGATGGAATGTCCAGGTTTGGTGCGGTGGCCGGTTGGCTGGATGAGGAAACCCTCAGGGTGGAGGCGCCTGGACAATATCGGCCTGGCAACTACGATGTGGAGGGAGACTGCTCTTCGGCCTCCTATTTCTGGGCGGCCGCAGCCATCACCGGGGGGAAAATTACAACACTCAATATCGTTCGAAACAGCCAGCAGGGAGACCTGGTCTTTCTGGAACTTCTCTCCCAGATGGGATGCAGGGTTGAGTGGCATGACCATGGAGTTTCCGTACTAGGCGGACGACTTAGAGGAATTGAAGTGGATATGAGGGACATGCCCGACATGGTACCCACTTTGGCAGTAACGGCTGCTTTTGCTGAAGGCACGACGGTCATAGGTAACGTGGGCCACCTCCGTATCAAAGAAAGTGATCGTCTCCAAACCGTCGCTGAAGGCTTGCAGAGATTAGGTGTACAGGTTGATGAGGGGCAAGACAGCCTTACCATCAGAGGCGGAAGTCCTGTTGGAGGCCTGATTGATCCCCATAATGATCACCGAATCGCCATGAGTTTCGCAGTAGCTGGCCTAGTCACGACAGGGGTGCGTATTGCAGATGAGACCTGTGTGGACAAGTCTTTTCCCGAATTCTGGGACAGATTTGAGGAACTGTACACTTCGTGAGTAGACACTAGGAACTAGGCACTAAGCACTAAGAACTAGGCACTAAGTATCGCCCACCAAAGCAGAGCCAATGATCGAAGACAAAGACATACATGTGGGAATAATCGGCGGTCTGGGGAAAATGGGCCGTTGGTTTCATCGATTTTTCGCTGAACTTGGCTATCAGGTATCAGTGGCTGACCTTGGTACCGAAACCACACCGGAGGATCTGGCGAAAACCTGTAATCTGGTCCTGGTGGCGGTACCCTTACAGCACACGGTAGAGGTGGTCCGCGCTATCGGCCCTCTGGTTCAGAATGATGCATTACTCATGGACCTCGCTTCACTTAAGAGTGAGGTGGTGAGCACTATGCTCGAGGTCTCAGCCGCTAGCGTCATAGGGACTCATCCGCTTTTTGGGCCTGGGGAGCCCAACGTTACCGGACAGACCGTGGTGATGTGCCCCGGTCGAGGGCAATGGTGGCAAGAATGGCTTCAGGGTGTTCTGGTAGAGGGTGGCGCCCGGGTGGAGGTGGTTACGCCTGAGGTTCATGACTATTATATGGCCGTGGTCCAAGGTTTGACTCACTTTAGTACCTTGGCCTTAGGACTCACCATCGACTCATTAGGTGTCGATATTAAGAACTTGAAGCGTTTTGCCACCCCTGCGTTCCATCGAAGGCTCGTGGAAATCACCCATCTCCTTTCCCAAGATGCAGACCTGTACGCAGCCATGCCAATGCTAAATTCCACCTACGGGGTATTTTATAGAGAATTCGAAAGGATTATCCTTGACCTGAAAGGAGTAATTGCGCAAAAGGACATCGATGAGTTTATTCGGCTTTTCGACCGGGCTAGGAGCCACTTTCGTACACCCGAACCTTGATTGAATCCAAGTGGTTTCTCTTGCTCCTCGCAAGCAATCATGCTATAAGAAATTAATCCAGCTCTGTGTGTTCTACACTGTATGCAAATCCAGACGCATCCCTTTAATTTTTGCATCCGTACCATCGGATACTGTCCTAACTTAGCTCAGGCGCTGGAAGTGTGGAGAAGAGGTGGGCAGCGGTTGAGCTTAAGACTGCAGAAGACTCGACAATTAATGAAATATTCGGGCTAGTGGGATCACCGTCCGTCAGCTTACTTCGTTAGAGGTCTACCTTTTTTTCGAGGAAAAGCTCCTTGACAATGGCCGAAGTTATACAACTGGAGTCTTTCAAACGTAAACAGGCTGCAACCAGGGGATTTAAGTCCTGGTCAAAACGGTTTGGCGACAAACTAGATGAGCAAACCAGGTTGTCCGATCTTGCGGACAACACTTTGTTTTTTCTTATCTCTCCGGGCGACCAAAACATCTTTGCCCTTTATGAACTGGTCATGGGAGTAAAGAACCTTGGTACCGCTTCTGACTTTTTCCACTTGGATAAAGCGGAAAAAATGGAAGTAATAGATATCTCGATTTATGTGCTAGATCAACTCCGTTTCGAATCTATGCGGCGACTCGACTGGTTGGAGAGTGGAGCAGGGCAACCGTTGCCGATTGTAGAACTAGTCGAACAGTACCCAATCTTAAAGGGGTCGGGACCGGCCTCGATTCCAACGCTAAACGAATCTCATCCCAAATACCAGGTATATAGGGGGCTTCCTGAGCTTGAAAAGGAGACTTTTCTACGTAAACAGATTCCTGAGGCTATTAATGAGTTTGGCAAAAGGCTTCAGGATTAGGTGTATCGTTCCTCTCTGATCGCAGTGATGGAGCTGTGAAGCTCATAATGTTGCCAGGTGGCATGGCATAGGCTTTGGTTAGCGGCAACAATTTTAGCTGGGATTTGGACTGAGAATCTGCTACAAAAGAAAGCTGTTTCTCATAACGTAGGAATCCTGATGTATTCGGAGAATAACAGAGGTCAGAAGCTGCGGTTCATGGGGTTAATGCAGAGGTGCCTCCCTTTTAAATGGCAGAAGTACTGGAGTTGCGGCACCAAAGAATTTGACCTCCTGATGATTCTCCAGGATATTGACAATTTAGACTTAGATGTCCAGGATCGACTGCTGCTCACCCTGTTGGCCCGGATATGGACCGGCAAGGAAGATGCTCTTGGGGAGATAAAGGAAGCCGTCAATGTCCTAGATGAAGAGCAGCGCAAGATTTTGGCTGACTGGATGGAGGAGGAGCAGCACTGCGAGTTGAGCTTCTCCCACGCCCCTGCCTGCGCTTGCTGTTCTGAGCAGTTTTAACCCCCCGTTCGTTCCTGCCAAGAAAGAACCTACTTCGCCTTAGCCCTGCAATACTTCTCTTGGCCAATCGAACAGCCGATTAATGAAACATCCGGGCCAGTACCAAACTGATGATGAAAGGAGTTTTCTTGCGGGTAATGACCTTCAACCTCCGTTTTGAAAATGAAGTTGATGGAGAGAACCATTGGCTTAATCGCCGAGATTTTCTGGTGAGCATGATTCTTAAGTACCGCCCTCATTTGCTGGGGACACAAGAAGGAAAACCCGCTATGCTGCATTTTTTGCAAGAAAATCTGTCGGGCTACAGGATCTCGGCTGAGTCACGTCACTGGGATGACCACTGTCAGTATCCCACGCTATACTATCTGGACGATTCTTTTGCTCTCGTAGAAGACGGTGAATTCTGGCTATCAGAAACGCCGAAAGTTCATATGAGCAAGAGTTGGGACACGGCCTTTCCCCGCATGATCAGTTTTGCTCTTTTGGAAATGAGACATAGTGGTCAGCACATTTGGGTCTCGGTAACACACCTTGATCACATATCAGAACAGGCCCGCATAGAAGGGGCAAAAATGATTCGTGCCTGGGCTACTGAGAGGGGAGCACCAACGGTGTTACTGGGGGACTTTAATGATCTCCCTGGCTCGGAAGTGCATCGTACCCTTAACAAGCCTATTGGACCTTTCGTCGACAGTTGGCAAGAGCTGAACAGACCGGAAGATCAACAGAGCTATACCCAACATGGATTTACAGGTGTTCCAACGAAAGGCCGCATAGACTGGGTCCTCACCACATTCGAGTTCAGAATCCTCGATGTTTCTATCGTCTGCGATCACGAAGCTGGTCGCTACCCATCCGATCATTTTCCCTTGTGGGTGGATCTAAAACTGCATGAGGAAGTGATGAGCGGAAGCTAGCAGATAAAGAAAAATCGTGAGGAAAAAATGGTTTACCATTATAAAGAGCAGGAAAAGAGGAGGCTATTATGGGTCGACGGTTGGCAACTGTATTGCTAATCTTGATTTTCGGGAGCTTGGGTGCAACTGCTGCCTCTGGAGCGTCGCTTGAAGAGGGCTACTTAAGTTATTCCAAGGGTGGCTTGATGTTCAAGCTTCCCGCGGGGGACTGGGAAGTGGTAAAGGAGGTACCTGCACCGTATGATGCTTTCACAGTGGGAAAAAAGCCCGATGTGGTGCTTGCTGCCAGAGTTCGCCCGGCGGTGATAAAGATCTGGGTGGAGCGCTCATCCCGTGACTACTCAGATAATCTTATTAAGGCCTACGGGAAGCTCAGAGACATTCTCAAGAACCGCAGCAAGGCGGCACGGGCCTCAAAGAACTATCAGTATTTCGAATACGAGCTTCTCGGTGGAGTGGTTGCGGCCGAGAGCACCATGGCAGCTCAGGCAGAAGATCTTCAGGTACGGGGTCAGGGGGAAGCTCGGATCTATTTCCATAAAGGCAAAACGTACTTTCAGTACTTTGAACTGCTGGCGGACTCAGTCGTATTCGACGCTGTCAAAGAAGAGTTTTCTGAAGCCCTGAAAGAAACTCGCGGTCATTAGCCCTCAGCGGTGGACAGTACCCATCCTCATACAGTGGACAGTAGGCAGTAGGCACTAAGCACCAGGCAGTATGCATTGCTCCATGTGGCTTACATGAGAGGTAGAGTGTGCCATGAAAGACACCGTGCGTGTTGCCCTCATTCAGGGGAAACCCTATCCAGAATTGGATGATCCTCGCAATGTGGGCCATGCCATAACACTGCTGGAAAAGTGTCGCGGTAAAGATGTGGATCTGGCTTGCCTCCCGGAATATTTCCCGTGGGCTGGTGATGAGATCTTGGCTGATATGGCGAAAAAACTTCGCTGTTACATTATTGCCGGTCTGGTGGAAGAGGTGGGTGACGAAAGATTCAATACGGCAACGCTTTTTGATCGGAGTGGCACTATTGTTGGTCGGCAGCGTAAAGCCAACCTTACCACTATGGAGCGGCGACATTTAGGAATTGTCCCGGGAGACTCAACCTATAAGGTGTTCGATACTGAATTTGGTAAAATGGGTCTGCCAGTCTCCTTCGACTTCTGGGGACAGCCTGGGGCGGCTCGAGTACTTACTGATCATGGCGCAGATCTCATTATCAACCAGTCCATTTTCCCTATACTCAAAGGACACTGGAAACAAAGTGCTTTGGTGCGGGCATTTGAGAATTTCATTCCCGTGGTTGGTATCAATTCCGCAGGCTTCAACTCCCGGGTCGGAGGTCGGGTCTACCGGCATTACGGGGGAAATAGCATTATAATTCAGCCGCCTAGACTGGTAAGTAGGGATGATTTCACCCTTTGGTTGCGCAGCTTAGATAGTCTGCAAGGGTGGGTCAAGGTGGAACTCGATGAGCGTGAACAGGTGTACTTTAGTGAGGTGGATCTGGGTACCACTCGAAAGTTTCGCACCGAGCTCTGGCACCGCCTTGGTATCAAACGCGATCGTATTGGCTGACCAGACGTGCTCCTTGCAACGTTAGGGTAAACTCTGTGGTTGATTCCCTTGCCCCTGTATGCGGATATTTGATATTTTAGAAGTGTACGTACAAGTGTAGATTCGAGGCAAAATTGTCCTGATTTCACCTGGGAGATGAGATGCTCTGGCTGAAACGCTTCTGGCCGCTGCTTCTTGGCATATTATATCTGGTCAGTCCCATAGATGCGATTCCCGACACCCTATTGGGATTGGGCTGGACTGATGACATTGTAGTGCTCCTTCTCGCATATTGGTTTTTCAAACGAGTCCTACCCGGGGGCTACCGACAAACTGGCAGCTACCATTCCGGCAGACCAGGGCAGGGGGAATCGGAACCAGGAGCAGGAGCGGGAAAAGATCCCTACGAGATTCTAGATGTCTCCAGGAACGCAACTCCAGAGGAAATCAAGAGTGCTTATCGTAAGAAGGCTCAGCGATATCATCCGGATCGGGTCGCGCATCTAGGCGATGAATTTCAGCAGTT
>PPDG01000416.1 GCA_002899795.1 Desulfobacteraceae bacterium
CTCATGGGAGAGGATCTGCGGGTTCTTAACAACCTTGGGGAGCAAGTGGAGGCAATCATAAGAGAAGTGCCTCACACTTTGAGCGTCTATGCGGAGCGGGTCACCGGTGGTAATTTCCTCGACTATCGCATCAATCGCGAGGAGGCGGCACGCTATGGCCTTACCGTGGGTGACGTCCAGGACATTATTATTTCCGCCGTTGGAGGCATGAACATCACCACAACGGTGGAAGGTTTGGAACGGTACCCGGTAAACCTTCGCTACAAGGCAGAATTTCGAGATTCGCCCGAGAAACTCCGGCGCATTCTGGTGCCCACTCCTAATGGTGCTCAGGTCCCCATTACCCAATTGGCTGACATTGAGTTTGTTAAAGGTCCACCAAGCATCAAGAGTGAAAATGCCCGTAAAAACGCCTGGATTTATATTGACCTCAGAGGAATTGACGTGGGGACCTACGTAAAGATGGCGCAGCAGGCAGTGAGCGAGAAGCTGAAGCTCCCCTCGGGCTACAGCATCGTCTGGTCCGGCCAGTACGAGTACATGCAGCGAGCCAAGAAACGGCTCATAGTCGTGGTTCCTATGACTTTACTGATCATCTTTCTTTTGCTTTACTTCAATTTCAAAAACGTCACAGAGAGTTTGATCGTCATGCTGAGCGTGCCCTTTTCTCTAACCGGCGGACTGTGGCTAATGTACCTTCTCGGCTACCACATGAGCGTCGCGGTTGGGGTAGGCTTCATTGCCCTGGCAGGAGTTGCAGCGGAGACTGGAGTTGTAATGCTAATCTACCTGGATCAGGCATATAAAAAATTCAAGGCTCAGTATGGAGAAAATTTCAACCGGCTCCATCTATACGAGGCCATAGAGGAAGGGGCGGCCTTGAGGGTCAGGCCCAAGATGATGACCGTGGTCGCCATTATGGCTGGGCTCATGCCCATAATGTGGAGCCACGGCACCGGTTCTGAAGTTATGAAACGTATTGCAGCTCCCATGGTTGGCGGTATGGTTAGTGCCACTATTCTTACTCTTATAGTGGTGCCGGCCATATACGGATTGTGGAGGGGTTGGAATCTAGAAGAATAACCAGAAATCTAAATGAGAGAAAAGATGGAGTAGGATATGAAACTGAGAAGCTTTTTGACTGTACTCGCGCTCTTGATTACATTGAGCCCAAGACCATTTGCCCTGGCTGCTACAGACCATCAGAGCCACACCGATACGTCTGGGTCTAAGTCAGGTTCCACGGAACATGGTCAAACCGGTGCCACTTTCACCCACCAAGAGGTAGTGGAGGGAGTGCAGGCCGAATTTCAGGTTATGACCTTGGCAAGTATGAACATGAAGGACCCGCAAGGCAAAACCCACCACATTATGGTGAAGCTTGTTGATGTTTCTTCCCAGAAGCAAATAGGTAATGCCGTCGGCAAAATTAAGCTAATCAGCCCCACGGGCAAGGAACAGGTGGAAAGCTTGCAAAACTATAGTGGAATCCTCGCAGCCAATTTCATTTTTGATGAAAAAGGTAAATACGGGGTGATCTGCCTTTTCGAGGTGGACGGGAAAAAGCGGCTGATCAAGTTTTGGTATCCAAACTGAGCACAGACTCTATGGAGGGATCGTACTTTCTAAAGCGTTAGGTCAAAACTGTAAAGTCTGCAAACATGACGGAGGATCCCTAATCAATGGTGGACAATTACGGGGTTGAAGCAGCACCATTCAGTTGGTACCTAAAAGTAGCCGCTGAAGCGGATGTGCAACCCACCCTCGAGCAGCTTACTGATCACATGAACGATCAGCAGCGAGCTGCCTTTAGAGATAAATTGCAGCGCTACGTGCGCAAACCAGATCGTGAGCTCATTGTGGCCGTGCACGGAGGGCAGACGTTAGGTCTGGTTTGTGTAATTGAGCAGGCTCAGTTTCCCCCCCGTTTCCCCGAACAGAAGGCGAGCCATTTGCGAAACTTCGCCTGCGGCACGCAGCTCCTGGTACATCCTTCTTTCCGCAAGCAAGGTGTTGGTGGCAGTCTTCTAGTTCGCGCCCAACGTTGGGCCCACGAGCAAGGATTGACGGGATTTTGGATCGTAACCCACCGCCAGGCTAATTGGTACAAAACTCATTTCGGCTACCATAAAATTTACCGGATTGATGACAAAGGTGTAGAAAAAACTCTACTGGCGAAGAGTTTCGAGTGATCCTAATAAGGAAGAATGCAACCGATTAGCCTAGCCCGGATATTTCATGATTCTGTGTGGCGAGACCGTGAAGATGAGTGTGCCACCGGGCACCCGCAGGGGCTCGAATCCGAGGCGTACTTGAACAGTACGTCGCAGGGTTCGAGACCCGAGGACGCCCGGAAGGACGGTCATATCCACGCTCGGAGCAGCCGAATCATGAAATATTCGGGCTAGATAGGACCTAGCGCTTGAGCACTTGAGCCAGAGAGAATTTTGTTTCAATCCCCCTAATCTGATAGAGCCAGAAGAGATAAAAGGCAAGGAGTAAGAAAAGAGAGTCTCGAAAAAGGGTAAGGATGGTAATCGGATCGGTGCTTTGGGTGATAAAACAGCCACAGTGAACGTCCAGACCCCGGGCCAGATTAATACCAAGGGCCCCAATAAAAACCACCATCAAGCCGCTCAATATCAGAATACTTCCCTGCATCCACAGACCCAACACCAGCAGACTGCCACTCAACAGCTCCACCCACGGCAAACAAATGGCCACCAGGTTTACCGCCACCTCCGGCAAAAGTTGGTAGTTATAGACAGCCTCGGCAAAAAGATCAGGATGCCTGATTTTATCCAGGCTGGCATAAATAAAGACGCACCCCAAAACGATCCTCAGTACTAAGGCAGTGATGGGATGAGTCAACCAGTTTCCTGTGTGCCGATCTTCGCCCATGAATACCATCCATATCGGTGGGGAATGTCCACCCTATATCATTGTCCATGGAGTGTTAGAGCACTGCAAAATCTCAAATACCAAGCACCAAATTACAAACAAATCTCAAATTCCAATACTAAATGACCGAAACAGGTTTGGAATTTCGAATTTTGGTCATTGTTATTTGTTTGATATTTGTGATTTGTGATTTGGAATTTCTGTTCCTCCAATACTCCAGCTCTCTTTTGCTTAGTTCCTAGTTCTTAGTTCTTACCGGCAACCACTGGCTGCCCTGCTCCTTGCCATTGCTGGATACCGCCGGTAAAAATCTCAATATATTCCAGGCCAGCAAAAAGTAGTTTTTCGGTAAGTTCCACGCTCATCTCACAGCTGGCACCATCACAATAGGTGATTACCCGTGGTGCTGCCCGTAGCTGCTCCTCCAGTTTGGGAAAAACCGAATCAAAGTCTCTCACTGGGAGACTCACCGCTCCTGGGATGTGTCCCCGCTCAAAAAACTCCGGGTCGCGAGCGTCCACCAAAAGAGCAGCACCACTCTTATATGCCTCTTTGACCTGCTTGAGCGACACTGCTGGGAATCCCCCTGTCAGCTGCTCGTTGAGCACTTTTTCCTGCCACCGTTCCATCAGGGGAATCCCCTCTGCCCGGAACGCATGCACACCAATGCCGAGGGCTCCGGATATGATGATAATACCGATTGACTGGAGGAGAGATCGCTTCATATGGCTCAGGGGTAGACGACGATAGGCTTGTCTTGTTCTTCGGTGATGCGGCCAATATGGGATGCTGCCGGAGTTTTCAATTCCTGCAAGCGGGCTATCAGCTGCTCTGTTTTCTCTGAGGATACGGCAATGAGCAAGCCCCCAGCGGTTTGGGGATCGGCCAGCATCAGGGACATTTCCTGGCGCAACCCGTTCTCGTAACGCAGGTGTGGATTGACATATTGTAAGTTAGTGTGGGTGGCAGCAGGGATCTTGCCCTTGCGGACGAATTCCCATGCTTCTTCCAGGGTGGGAACATTGCCTGCAAAAATCTCAGCGCTCACCTTGCTGGCCTGGGTCATCTCCAGAAGATGTCCCAAAAGACCAAATCCGGTGACGTCAGTAACAGCGTGGACGCCAACCTCTCTCATGGCCTGGGCTGCGTCTTTATTCAAAGTAGCCATGAGCGCCGTCACCTTTTCGATGAGAGGTTCACTGGCAATTCGGCGCTGAATGGCTGAAGAGATGGCTCCCACTCCCAAAGGCTTTGTAAGCACCAAATCATCGCCAGGTCTGGCGTCTCCGTTGGTGCGAATCTGGTCTATCTCTACATAGGCAGTGACCACCAAACCATATTTCAGTTCGCTGTCCTCGATGGTGTGGCCACCCAGCACAGAAATTCCCGCCTCTTTGGCCTTATCCACACCGCCGCGGAGAATATCGGACATGACGCTGAGTGGCAGATTGTGCTGAGGAAAACCCATGATGCTGAGGGCAAAAAGGGGCTCAGCGCCCATTGCATAGATGTCACTGAGAGAATTGGCCGCGGCGATCTGGCCAAAACTGTAGGGATCATCCACAATAGGTGTAAAGAAATCCACAGACTGCACGATGGCGTGAGTCTCATTCACTCGGTAAACAGCGCAGTCATCAGCGGTATCAGCTGCCACCAGTGCGTTGGGATCGTCCACTGGCGGCAGGCTTTTGAGAGCTTTGGCCAGATCCTCCGGCCCGATCTTGCAAGCTCAACCGCCTTTTCCCGCAAACCGGGTCAACTGTGGCTCTTCAGTAGAGCTCCTCAGGAGGAACCGCTCAATGAGTTGTCTGCCAAAAGCCGCTTTCATTTTTCATTCCTTGACCTTGTCCATTACAACTTTAGTACCATCTTAACAATAACAATTGTCAAATTTAAGCTCTTGAGGATTTTTGGTCAAATAGATAATCACGATAAATTCTATATACTCCATTGGAAAATCCAATGCCAGCCCGCATATTTCATGAATTGGTGTCTCGAGCTCGCACCGTGGTCGTAGTAGGCCATTCATGAAATATGCGGGCTAGACTCAAGAGATTCAAAACTTGCGGCTGCGGAGAATATTATAGATCAACCAGAGGCCCAAAATTCCAGAGACCAAGTAGCCGATGATGCCAAGGGCAGGGAAACCGAAAAGCAGGGGTTTCACCCCGGTGGTGATGATCATCGAGGAGGCCACTATCAAGGCAGCGACGATAATGCCCAAGGTAAGACGATTGGCAATGTTCTCCAGGGTGCTACGAATCCCACCCAGGTTTTCGTGCTGAAAGCGGATGCTCAGTTCGCCACGATCAATCTTGCCTATGATCTGGCTGAGCCGCAGGGGCAACTCCTTCTGGAATGTGAGGAGGCCGGAGATGTTCCGGCGCAATTCTCTCCATATCGTCTCCGGCTTCCACCGCTCCAGGGCCAACTTCCTCACGTATGGCTTGGCCTCCTCCACAACATTAAGTTGAGGATACAACTGTCGCGCTGTGCCCTCTGCAGTGATCAGGGCTTTGATCATGATGGCCAAATCAGCTGGCACTTTGAGCCTGTTCTCCCGCAGCATGGTGCTGATATCGAGGAGCAGTTGGCCGATATTGAGCTCTTGAATGGGCAAGCTGTGGTAGATATCCACTATGTCTAGAATCTCTCGCTCCATCCGCCGCGGCACAATGCTGCCATCAACCTGGGTCATACTGAGCAGAATGCTCAGGATCTTTTCACTGTCCCTATCAACCACCGCATTTATCATGTCGATCAAATCGTAGCGGGTTCGCCGGGTAAGGCGACCTACCATGCCCCAATCCAAGAGGCAGATAACGTTGTCGTCCAGAATGATTATGTTGCCAGGGTGAGGATCAGCATGGAAAAAGCCATTTTCAAGGATTTGCTTTACGGTGAGACGTAGGCCGCGTTTAGCCAGGAGTTCTCGGTCCGCAACGGCGTCTACTTTAAGGTCCCTTAGCTTGGTCCCCTGGACCAATTCCATGGTGAGAACCTGCGGGGTTGTGACTTCTTCATAGAGACGAGGGATATACACTTCGTTGCTCTCGGTGAGTGTAGTAGCAAAAATTTTCATGTGGCGGGCTTCGCGGGTGAAGTCGAGTTCCCGAAACAGGCTCTTTTTCACCTCTTGTACCAGGTTTGGCAAATCGTAGATCTGTCCCCATTCCGTGCGCTCATGCAGCTGTCCGGCAATGCGTTCCAGGATATAGAGATCGGTTTCGATTACCGGTCGAATTTTGGGGCGCTGGATCTTCACTGCCACCATCTGCCCTGCATCTCTGAGAACAGCTTTGTGAACTTGGGCTAGAGACGCCGCTGCCAGCGGCTTCTCATCGAAGCTCGAAAAAATCTCGGTCAAGGGCCGCTGCAGATTTGTCTCCACCACCTGACGGATGGCTTCGTAGTCCACCGGAGCCACCTCATCTTGGAGTTTACGCAACTCCAAGATGAGGGGATTGGGGATTAGGTCTGGTCTCAGACTCATGAGCTGGCCAAACTTGATGAAAGTCGGACCCAGGTCCTCCAGCGTGTGGCGCATCCGCTCCCAGGTACTCATCTCGCCCTGGACCTTGTGGATTTTTCTCAGGAGTTCCTTGCCCGGAAAATCCAACCGGTCCACCACATCATCGAAGCCGTACCTGAAAAGGGTCTTTACAATGTCCTTGAAGCGGCGCAAATGCATTACGGCCTTGATATCCACCCTCTACTCCTGTTCTTTACCACTCGCCTCTTCACACTCTGCAATCTTCTTCTCGAGATTTTCCACCCGCGCCTTGAGCTCTTTAAACTCCTTTTTGCTGCCAATGTCAAAGTTGTCCAGCCCCTTCCGCACCGTCTCTGAGATTTTTTCCTGGATATCCTCCCACTGGCCCCTACCACTTTCCACAAGGTCCTGCGCCAACCGTTCCGCTTCATCTCGCGAAATTTTGCCCTCGTCCACCCACCGCCGAGTAGCCTCCTCCACCTTTTCCTTGGTCACCACGGCAGCGCCAAGGCTCGCCAATAGACTATTTCTGATCATTTCTAGGACAGACATAAGCAAACCTCCTTGTGATGCTGGTACTCAACTGAGTTCCGGCAATAATTACATGTGGTCCTCGGAGAAGAACACCACCAACAAACGCTCAATGTTGTTAACTATATAATTCAATTCTAGGGACCTCCTCATCGAAAGTCAAACGAAGGATCTGTCCGGAAATAAGTATTTCATTTATACATCTTATATCCAGACAAATCCGAATTCTCTTTGACTTGAACTGGGCCTTCTATTTGCATACAATGGTCCTGCCACCATGCCTGCACAAGATGGAGAATTCCCATGAGCAAAACGGTAACCATTGATGATGTAACCCTGCACATGAGCCATCCGGATGAATTGCCCATGAAGTGGGTGGGGCAAAAGGAGTTCATGGACCAGATCCTTGCCGCCTGGCTTGTAGTTGGCCCCGATGACCTGCCTTTGAGTCCTCGCCTCCTCGGCAAACCTGGAGTGGGCAAAACCACTCTTGCCTACGCTGCTGCCAAGAAGCTGAACCGCGAAGCATACATGTTTCAGGCGACCATGGACACACGGCCCGAGGATCTGCTGGTAACCCCGGTGATTTCTGAAGCAGGGAAGATACAATACGTAGCCTCGTCCATCGTCACCGCTATGATCCGAGGGGGTGTAGCGATTCTAGACGAGGGCAACCGCATGAGTGAAAAAAGCTGGGCCTCTCTGGCGCCCTTGTTGGACAGCCGCAGATACGTGGAGTCAATTGTCGCCGGGATCAAGATTCACGCCCATGCCGATTTCCGCATCTGCGCCACTATGAACGACGACGCCAGCACCTTCGAACTGCCGGAGTACATTCACTCTCGATTGCAGCCACAAGTGTTCATTGATTTCCCGGAACGTGAAGAAGAAAAACTGATCCTCGCCCAGAACCTTCCTTTCGCCGATGACACAATTCTCAACTACGTTGTGGACTTTTTGCAGATGAGCCACTTGGCCCAGGAGCGCTATACGGTTCGCGATGGTATCAACATTGGGCGTTATGCCATTAAACTTCTGGCCACGTCCCGAAAGCTGAAATGGCCGCGACGCGTGCCGCCATCTCCCAAACAGCTTCACAAATCTATTGATCAAGCCATCCATCTCATCCTTGGACAGCACGCTCGCCGCTACTTGCCACCACCCGATGATGCCGAATCGTGACGGCGTAATGGCATTCTGTGGGAGCGGCTTTCCAGCCGCGACTTTAGCCATTCACCCATTGGATCGCGGCTGGAAAGCCGCTCCCACATGTACTATTTAAACATTTGCTGAATATATCCACCAACAAGCGGACAACTATGCAACCAGAGCCAGGTATCTTTTACGAAAACATTTGCTTCGTGCCAGTCCTACATGGTCGGCTTGAATTCGCCATGGCCGTCATCCGCTGGTTTGCCCGCTGGCAACCGGATGCGGTGGCAGTGGAATTTCCCGGGACACTGCGGGAACCATTGCTCAAAGGACTCAAGCGGCTACCGCTGCTCTCGGTTGTTCTTTATAAAGAAAAGGACGGTACGCACGTTTACTTGCCCCTAGAGCCCAACGACGGTGTGGTGGAAGCTGCTCGCCTTGCTTTGACTCATGATCTTCCCCTCCATTTCATTGACCGAGATCTGGAGTCCATGCCTCAGATTAACGAAGCATTTCCGGATCCTTATGCTATGCAACGGATTGGCCACACCGCCTACTGCCAGGCGTACGCGGATCAGTCCGCTGAGAGATAGGCGACCAGGCAGGATTTTTTGCGTGAAGCCAACATGGCTTACCATCTTCAGAGGCTCAGAAAAAAGCACCAGCGTATTCTCTTTGTCTGTGGTATCAGCCATTACCCTCGTATTATGGCTCTACTCTCGAGCACTCAGGCTCAACCTATCGGGCGCCAGCGTCGCGATGGAGTAATCCTCGCCCATCTGCATGAACGTTCCAGCCGGGAAATCATGTCCGAGATACCCTATCTCGCAGCCGCTTTTGAAACACAGCGGCATGAGCTTTTGACCCTCTGGCGGGAACAACCTGACGGTTCTCCTCCCCTGGATCGTCTGAACCAGCATGAAACTCTTTTCCAGGATGCGGCCCGCCAACACCTGCAAAACTCTCAGGAGGAAGTAACACTCCAACAGCTTGCAGTGCTCCGTCGTTTTGCCAGAAACTATGCACTTGTTCAGGGTTTTCTTGCTCCAGATTTCTACCAACTCGTCGTTGCTGCCCGTGGTGCCGTGGATGACAACTACGGTTACGAGATTTGGGATCTGGGAAGCCGATACCCGTGGCAGGAGGAGAATCCCACCCTTCCCACCATTGAGCTTCGCGGTGAGGATCTTTTCTTGAACCAGAAAAAAATCCGTTTTCATCGCCGTTTCAGCACCATGCGTCGCCGTCTTGTGCCGGTTCCTGCTAAAAAAAGGCGATCGCAGGAACAACGTCCCGGAGAATGGCAGCGCCAGTGGCAGGGGCACATGATTTGCTCCTATCCCCCGGAAGATATTGTCATCGAAGGCTGGGGCCACTACATCAAGAAAAAAGCAGGGCAGATCCTGGCCGCTGAGAACAGCAGGACTGTCCCTTTCACCAGTTCTCTTATGGATGGGATTGACTTGCGTGAGACAATTCGCAACTGGCACGAAGGCAAACTCTATGTAAAGGAAAACTGGTCTCTACGGGGAAAGGTGGGTTCAGTGGTGCTCATCTTTGATGAAGACCTGCCTGCCGAAAGTGAGGCGGAGAGATTCCCTTGGCGCGTGACCTGGCTGGGTGAACATGAGCAGGAATCAGACATGGCATTTTATGCCACTCCATCAGGCCAGCACTTCGTCGGACCAGGAATATCGCGCTGTCAGTACGGTGGCTTCATGCTTACCTATCCCCCCATGCGGGTATACGACATTTGGCAGGACTCATTTTTTGACATTGCCAGCACTAAATCGGAACGATTGTTGCTGGCTGCCATCGACTATTGCGAACAAGCCCAGATTGCCTACATTGCCGCCAAGCCCCCCCGGAGCTGGTGCCATACGGTGGCAAGCCGTTACCGCAAGAAAATCATCTATTTACCCATTGGTATGTTCTCACCGGTTTTTCTCAAGAAGATTCGTACCTTTCATGTCCTGGACGGCCATCACGTGCGGGAGGTAGCCGGTGAATATATCTAAGTAAAGCTATCAGCGATCCGCGATCCGCTTTCAGTAGCAGAAATTGGCTTTTACTGATGGTATTTCCTTCGATCTTCTCTTAATTGGTCCCATCGAGAAAATCCTGATCTGGGTCATGAGACACCCACCATGCAGCCGAGACTCCTCGCTGTTCAGGGCTGAAGCTGACCCCTGATAGCTGATCGCTGATAGCTCGGAATTTGCAAACAGCATGATTCTCGGCTAAGATACCGTATCTCCTAACCTCGAGGCATTGGTATGAGAAGAATTGTCTGCCTGGCTTGTGCCCTGTTCTTTCTCTGGAACTTTCCCTGCGCCGCTGAAAACTATGTGCTCGTGGGTCAGATGGGATCCGAGATCCGTTACGAACTCGTGCAACGGGTAACGCGCAACCCAGGCACTCAAAAGCTGGTCTTGAGTTTCGTAGTGCCACCGACTTTTGAATCTCCTACCTACCGACAGGAAATTCACGGCTTCGATCTCGCTTTTTCCCCCCAGCCCAAGGACAAGAAACGCTCGCAAGATAAGCGGGGAAACCAGATCATTGTCGCCACCTGGGAACCAACTCCTCCTGAAATCACTGCCCGCATCTCATTCAAGGCCCAGAACCAGACGAGGCTCCAGCAATTACAGACGAGGACTCCCTTCCCTCTGGGCAAAGTTCCGTCTGATGTCTCACCCTATCTCTCCCCTACCAAACAGGTACAGTCGGATGATCCTCGCATACGGAAACTGGCCAAGGAACTCACCCAGGGTGTGACCACCCAGTTTGATGCGGTCCAGCACATCCTCACCTGGATAGTGGACAACCTGCGCTATGTTACTCCCCCAGCAAAATATGATGCCATCTACGGCCTGGAAGCGCGCAAAGGAAACTGTCAGAATTTCTCTCACTTGAGTGCAGCTTTGATGCGGGCGGTGTCTATTCCTGTCCGCATTGTAAATGGGGTAACCCTTGACCAGCCCTTCAATGTCTCCAGGAAAAGCGGTGTACTAACTTTTAAAATGGGACAAGGGCGCCACTCCTGGATCGAGGTCTGGTTTACGGACTTGGGTTGGGTGCCTTTCGATCCACAGCAAACCGAGCTTTTCGTTTCCAATCGCTACATCAGAATCGAGATTGGCATCGACAACAATGAGGCCATCAACGATGGCCTTTTGCGCTGGTCGCAGATATCGGGAAGTAAAGGAAAACCCAGGCTGCAGGAGTCCATCAGTGCCGATTTTGACCGCGACCAGGTTAAACTTTCAGGCAGTCGCCAGGAATACGGGCCGAGGAACCTGCTTCTTGTTCCTCCTGTTCAGGCAACTTTTACAGAAATAAAGGTGGAGCCACCGCCGCCGCCACCAGTGATAACCGAACCTGAGCGGCGCAAGCTTCTTTTCCGCGTGCCCTTTCTCTTTGGTAACCTCGAGTTCCCGGAAAACGTTGATTTCGCTTTTCCCCGAGGTCCAGCAAGTACGGTCGGCACTGACAGCTACCAAATGACCCGCAATTTCGTAGTGGAGACCGCAGAGTACGTCACCACCAAACTAATCCAGTATGCTCAGGTTTTCGAGCTCCGCAAGCCTGTTAAGCTGGAAAAAATAGGGCTGGCACTCCATAATTTCGGCGGCGAAGGGCAACTCTGGCTTGAACTCCGGCAGGACAACAACATGAAACCGGGAGAGCAAATAGCCACGAGTGACTTTATAAATCTGAACCAGCTCTCCCTGAAGCCAGGCTACCGTTGGGTGGATTTCGACTTCAGCCGGGAAAAGCCCGAACTCATGCCGGGCAACTACTGGATAGCGTTGGGATTTACCGGTAGCCCTATCGTTAACTGGTTCTACACCTACGGCAAGCCGGTGGGACCCGTTGAGGGCACGCGCTACAAAGGAGTGTACCAGGCTGACTGGAGCAACGCTCTCAGTTATGAGTTCAATTATCGAGTCATTGGTCTCACGGTAGAGTCCAGTAAGCAGTCTGCGCTAAGCGCTCCGGAATGAATAACCAAAAAACACCTTTCTTGCTGCCTTCTGCTTGCTGCCTGCTGCTTTCTGCCTTCTGCCCACTTGTCCTGAGCTTGCCGAAGGGCTCCCCTCAGCCCAATGCATGGTGCTTAGTCCTTAGTGCCTAGTCACTCTCCGTCCTCAACCTCTTACAACAAATGGCAGCGAAGCGAAACTGGGAACCCGCTTGCGGGACTGAGCGGAGCGGAGCGAGCGCGAATAAATGACCTAATGACAGCGAAGCCACATGACAAATGAGAAATTAAAAAATGGGCAATGAGAAATGACCTGTTCCCGCTCCCCTCTGCCAACTACCAGCTATTTCTCGAAACGAACCCTTGTCCCCTGTTCTGTTACGAGTTACAAGAAACCCTGATACAAGATTAGTAGGTCGGATGGTTTTCGCCTCGGCGAAGTTCATCCGACATTAACCGGAGAAAAGGAGATTGGTCGGATCAACCCCGCTGAAGCGTGGCTATTGCAAGAACGATCCGACCCACAATGATCTTCACAAGGGACTATTATAATGGAAATTCTAGGTCTAGTAGGTTCACCCCGAAAGCTCGGCAATAGCGAATTGATGGTCAAGGAAATCAGCCGGCGCATTCCCGATCCGCACCGGTTAAAGCTTGTCCGTCTTCCTGAGATGGACATCAGACCATGTCGGGCATGTTACACTTGCTTATTTGATGACCACACATGTCCTCAAGCTGATGATTTTCCCACAATCCTCGAGGCCCTCCTGCAAGCCGACGGACTCATCCTGGCCGTCCCGGTCTATCTGCTTGCAGCCAACGCCAGTCTCAAGCAGTTTTTGGATCGCGGTCTCTCTCTATATGGCCACTTTGAGAAGCTCTGGGGGAAACCGGCTGTGGCGGTGGCCATCGCCGGCATCCCCGGCATGGAAGGATACACCAAGCTTTGCCTGGACAGTGCCCTTCGGCTTATGGGTGCCCGACCCCAAGCCAGTGAAGTAGTTTACGGTGCCCTGCCGGGAGAAGTGTTTATGAACCAAGAAAACCTCACTACCGCTGAAAAGCTGGCGAAAGCACTTTTCGGCCCACCTCCAGACTGGCAGAGTGAGCCCTGGCGCTGCCAGGCATGCGGCGGCGACACCTTTCGATTTCTTGGATCAGAGCAGGTTCGCTGCATGACATGCAGCAGTCCAGGTATGGTACAGATCGCCGACGGACTAGTCTCCTTTGCAGTAGATCCTAGCGAGGACCACTTTTTCCTTAGCTTAGAGGGCGCCCTGCGACATCTTCGTTGGCTCCAGGGGATGAAAGAGAGGTTTCTTGCCAAAAAAGGAGAGCTGAAGGCAATCTGCTTGGACTATCTCCATGAGGGCGAGTGGCTAGAGCCGAAACATAAAAGAAAATAGAGTCCCTGCTAAACCCTAGCGTTGCACACCCACCCCGGCAGAAAAAAGGCAACGGAACGCTAAAATTTTTGTTGCAATTTTGTGACAATTTCTCTAGCCTCACCTATTAGTGCTTATTAGTCCGCACAGCCCGGGCTTTCGCCACGAGAACACCGTTACTCCCCCGATGGAAAGACAACTTTTGTTTTCCAGGATTGCCTTATCTGGCTGTGCAATTTTTGTCCAACCTCAACACAAAGGCGAAGGTATGACCTGACCCAGTTCAAGCATTAGCGGGTAACTGCAAAAGATGAAATCACTTGGCAAACATTTGATCATCGAGTTGTTTCAGTGCGACAGCACCCTCCTGAACGACGTCAAAACCCTTGAACACCACCTGCTGGCAGCGGTCCAACTTTCCGGGGCCACTGTTATCCAACCATTCTTCCACCAATTTTCTCCCCATGGCATCACCGGGGTTGTGGTAGTCGCCGAGTCACATTTCGCTTTGCACACCTGGCCGGAATATGGCTACTGTGCGGTGGATATCTTCACCTGTGGCGATACTGTCAATGGCCACGTGGCGCTCGACTATCTGAAAGAGAACCTTGGAGCCGCCAATGCTTCTGTCATGGAGATAAAACGTGGTGTCCTGGATCTCCCCCAGTCTGAAATAAGACACAAACCCGACCAGGATGCGGCATGACTGACCCCATTTGGTTTACCGAGGATGGCGCACCAAACGTCGTCGTCCTCTATCGCTGCCTGCGCTCCGTCTATTCCGGCCGTTCACCCTATGCCAAAATCGATATCGTGGACACCGCGGAATACGGGCGCATGTTATTTTTGGACGGCATAGCCCAATCAGCCGACCAGGACGAGTTTATTTACCACGAAAGCCTCGTCCACCCAGCCATGCTTAGCCATCCGAATCCAAGGAGTGTTTGCATTGTTGGCGGCGCTGAAGGAGCAACCATCCGGGAGGTTGCTAAGTATCAAGATGTCAATCGGATTGTGATGGTTGACATTGACGAGGAACTGGTGAATGTCTGCCGGCAACATCTAAGCTCCTGGAGCAAAGGAGCTTATGAAGATCCGCGCCTGGAACTCCACATTGGCGACGGTCGGAAATTCCTTGAACAGACAAAAGAGATTTTTGATGTGATTATTGTGGATCTTAATGATCCCACCGAAGATAGCCCGGCAGTGTTTCTTTTCACCCGTGAGTTCTATCAACTGGTTAACCGCTGCCTTAGCCGGGACGGGGTCGGTTGTTTCCAGGGGACGGATCTGCAGACAACGCGACTCACACTCCATGCGAGAATGTATAACACCATCTCATCTGCATTTAAGTTCGTCGTGTCCTATCCCTACATGATGCCCTCCTTTCATGCAATGCACAGCTTCATTCTGGCTTCCAAAAAACTTGATCCGCGGACCCTGGATCTGGGAGAAAGGTTGCAGAACCGAGACCTGAAACTCCGGTACCTTTCCCCTTCCTTCCTCCAAGCCCTCTTCCACATACCTGGTTACGTGGAGGAGGCCTATAAAAAGCATCAGGAGGTCATTACTGACGCCCGGCCCACCCCCTATGAAACCTAAAAGACAATATTTTGAACCGCAGAATATCGAACAAAAAATTTCGAATACCGAAGTGATCATTCTGCATTTCTCAGATTCTGTGTTCTAGGCTCCTTCGACATTCATTATTCCTTGTTCGATATTGTCCTACGGACTCCCCACCCTGCGGGCGGGTCCCCAGTTTCGATATTCTTTCATGGTTAAAGTCCACTCTGCATCACTTGTCTGGAAGATCACCACTGCCGCTGGCAGCACGCTCCATCAGAAAAGCGTCCTCGTCATCGTGGTAATAGCCGTCTATTCTTGCCTTAATGCGAAAACCAAGATTCAGGTAAAACCTCTGGGCCCCTACGTTACTTACCCTAACTTCGAGGCGGAGGAAGCTTCCACTGCAGTGACCAATGACCTTCTGTACCAATCTGGTACCGATGCCCACGCGCCTCTTATGAGGTCTTACAGCCATGGAAATTATGTGGCCATCTGGTCTGAACACAATGTAGCCGTCTATTTGATTGCTCACAGTTACAAGAAAGGTGTGTGGGTACTTCAGAGAGAGGAGCCATAATTCCTCACGGTCGTATTGAGACTTAGGAAAAGCCTGAGCTTCAATCTGCAAAAGCTCATCGAAGTCTTTTGAATGCACCGGTCTGATCATGCTTACAACTACTTGTCGTCATCTATTACGCAGTATAGGCCCGTCTATGAAGCGACACGGTGACACGGGGAATGGGAGACGCGGGGATTAAAAACCCAAAAGCGACAAGCATTAAGGAATGAATAGTAACCAATTCATGATGGCCTGATTCGAATTTGGAAAAGGAGATATGGACTCTTTCAGTATAAGCTATCTTTCTCTTGCATTTTTCTTGCTCCGCGTCGCCGCGTCCTCGCGTCCCCGCGTCACTTTGTTTGTTGGATTGCTTCTTTCC
>PPDG01000206.1 GCA_002899795.1 Desulfobacteraceae bacterium
TCGGAATCAGAACCCAGAGCCTTAACCAACCCTCCATACCCTCCCTCGGCAACGTATTGATAGATATCATTAGGATCGATGCGACCGCACTGTTCCATTACCAGTCGTTGTTCCAGATTGAAGCGCGGAAAATCCATCAGCGCGGGGATCAAGTCGTTTTCCTCGGTGGCGACAAGGACGTATTTGAAAACAGGGTCACCCTTCTCTAGGTAAGATCTTACCAGGACCTGCGCTCTAGCAGCGCTAACCTGGTGATAACAGATGGGGGGAAGCCCGGAAGTGGGATGATCGATCACCACCAGAGGTTCAGCATAGCAATGGCCAAGACAGCCAACGGGAACGATCCGGGCCTCAATAGACTTAAGGGAGAGAGCTTCTTCAAAGGCCTGTTTGGTCTCGGCCGCCCCTGAGGCCAGACCGCACGTGGACATGACGATATAAATTGTGGGAATACCGTCAGTTTTTTTCTCCTCAGTCTGCCGGGCCGCTTCCCGTTGGATGGGTGCAAAATGCTTCTTAATATCGACCCTACTCACCGGATTCCCTTTCCGCTTTTTCCCTTTCCTCGCGTTCTCTTTCAACCTGAAATTGTACGAAAATGCCCTCGACTCTACTTGGCTGGATGTGGCCTTCGACGGTATCGTCAATTACAGCAACGGGGGCCAAGGCACAGCATCCCACGCAGGCTACCCTTTCGATGCTGTACTCACGGTCAGGGGTGGTATCCCCGTCCTTTATCCCCAACTTACGTTCAAAATTCTCCAGAATGATGTCCCCGCCGGCCACGTGGCAAGCGGTACCCAGGCAAACTTTGAACTGGTGCTTTCCGGGCGGGTGAAAGCGAAACTGGTTGTAAAAAGTGGCAACCCCATAAACCTCGCTGGGAGAGATGGACAGGTGCTCTGCGACCATCTCCATGGCAGCCCCGGACAGGTAAGCATGCTTCTCTTGGATAGACTGGAGAATGGGAATGAGGGTTCCTCTAGACTTTTCGAAATGAGGCAGCATGGCCGTTATCTCTTCGACCATTGCTCTTTCTTCACCATCCAATTCGGGAGTTGTCATGCACGCTCCGTCTACTCAACTGATGCCTTTAACATCTTGAAGCTCAGATTTCAAGCCAGACAGTTTACCTCTTTATCTTAGCAAATGGGTTCTGTGTTTGAAAATAGCGAGTTTTTTCACCAGACCTTCGAAAAACAGTTCCAACTCTTTGCAGGGTCGTGTAGTAACGGAAAACAGAGTTCCATCAGGGTCATACTCCAGCAAAGGTGCAGCGGTGGGCGCAAGCACCATGTATGTTTGTATGGATTCACAGTTGGTGGGGTTTGGAATATGCTTTTTGGAGCGGCAGATAGGGAGAGCTGCTCTGCTTGTTAATCCTAAACTTTTGCCTTGGTCGAGCTATTCTTCAGCCTCAACTTTTTTCAATTTGAGCACTACTTCGTTTGGTTCCAGACGACCTTTTCCAGGGTCTCGTCTGTACTCCTCAACTATTATCCTATCTTCATATATCTTCTTGACGATGCCGTCATGTTGACCTACATAGGTGCCCTCTTGGACCACGTAACCCTTACCAGTTGCATCTTCCACCAATGCTTTGCTGCCAAGCTGACCCCAAATGATTGCTTTGAGACCGGCCTCGATTTCACTCAGGGGCATTTTTTGCAAAGGCGTAAGCTGACGACGGACTACCTTGGGAGCTGTTTCCTCCTGAGCCGCGGTCGCCAGGATAAAAGACTTGAACGGATCCGGCTTGCCAGTGGGATCATATTTCCAACCGGTTTCGGTGGTGGCGAGTTTGCTGGAAGGAGCGCCGGATGCAGAACCTGCAGATGAAGTGGTAGCTCCCGGTTGTGGTTGAGTTCCCGGCCCCTTGGCAACCTTTACTGGACCGCGCTTAGACGGCGTGCTGAATCTGTAAGACTTATTGCCCACGTACGTGTATTGTACATTGCTCTCAAGAGCCTGCTTGTAGGTCTTTGCATCCAGGTATTTTCCCTGCAATTTATCGAAGCTAGGGGGCGCGTCTCCATTATCCTGTATATATTTCCTGATAGCCTTGCCGACTTTGGCTTTCATCTCAAAGTCAGGATCGACCAGACTAGCGTCCACCGCCGTTCCCGTCGGCTTGGTCTGTTTTGCGATTTTTTGGTTATAGTAGATATAGACGCCCACCAACAGTAAAAGAACTACAGCGAGAATAATGGTTTTTTTGTCTTTCATGCCGTTCCCCTAGGCTATGGACTATGCAGTTAAGGCAAGAATGGGTTGTATATATCGTAGATGCAAAAATTATGCAAGTCATGCAGGCACGTTATCAAGAAATACGCAGTGAGATCGGATGCGGGGCCAAGATTTGGGCTTAATGGAAGGGAATGAGCAAGAACGGCCCCGGCTTACAGAAAAGCAATTTTTTTCAGTCAATTACGATTTTCAGCAAATAGGCGGGTGGCAATTGATGCACATTTCTTTACCGGCTAGATCATATCAAATCCCCACGTCAGTACGGTATGAAACGTTCGATAAGAGCTTATCAGAACGGTTTCCA
>PPDG01000208.1 GCA_002899795.1 Desulfobacteraceae bacterium
CACCTGTTACCCGGGATGATCGACGACCAGGTACATTTCCGTGAGCCCGGCCTGACCCACAAAGGAGACTTTTACATCTGCCTTTTCATATATTGCTTCCTCGAAGGGAAGAATTACTACCATCCTGTCCACCCGTTGACGTATGGTATTTATCCTCCCCGAACGCCAGGCCCATATTTGGGGACTGATATAGTACATGACCTGAATGCCCAGCTTCTTTGCTTTCCCGGCGACCGTCAGATTGAACTCAGGGTAATCTATTAAGATAACCAGGTCAGGTTGCCAGGAGTGCAGGGTTGCTGAAACCAGACGAAACACCTGCAGGATGGTGAACAACCGCCTCACTCCGGGCAGACCAACAACGCCCATCTCATTGGCGTTCCAGAGGAGTTCTACACCTGCCTCCTGCATGTGGACTCCCCCCACCCCCCGAAAAGAAATGGAGGGATCTACAGTGCGGATGGCCTGCACCAAATTACCGCCATGTAGATCCCCCGAGGCTTCTCCTGCTATGATCAATACTCTTTTGCCCTTGGTCGCCATTCTCAATGTTTTGTTGGTACATAACAGCGGTTGTAGAACTCACGAACCACTAGCCCGAAACCAATTCCCAGTCGCCCCCCCCCTGTTGTTGAATGAGTTCATTCACCCGGGTGGCAACCTCAAGGGCCTTACGTCCTTCCTCCCCGCTCACCATGGGCTTGGTGCCGGTGCGCACTGATTCTGCAAAAGCTCGTAGCTGCTCTTCAAGGGGGTCAGTGTCGGCAACGGGCAGCTGCTGATACTCTATTTCCGGAAACCCATCAGCACCTTTTTCAGGTAGTTTACGAAACAGTTCCACTTCCCTCTCGGCATAGTCCAAAGACAGATAGCTGTCCGGTTGAAAGATTCGTATTTTCCTCATCCTCTTTGCTGAAATACGGCTGGCAGTAACGTTGGCAATGCAGCCGTTCGCAAATTCCAGTCTCACGTTAGCGATATCAGTGTGAGGAGTAAGGATTTTAGCTCCACCCACTCTTAGATCCTCCAACGGAAATGGCACCAAACTCAGTATGATATCTATATCATGGATCATAAGATCTAAGATCACATCAACCTCAGTACCACGTTCAGTAAAGGAGGCGAGTCGATGAGACTCCACAAACAGTGGCTGCTGCACGTATTCTCTTGCAGCAACTACTGCAGGGTTGAATCGCTCCAGATGTCCCACCTGAAGCACCAGGTTATTCGCCTTTGCCAGTTGAACGAGGGAATCCGCCTCCTCCAAGGTAGCTGTCATGGGTTTCTCAACGAGCACGTGAATGCCAGCCTCCAGAAGATCACGAGCAACCTGACAGTGATCCTGGGTAGGCACTACCACGCTGGCAGCATCAACCTTGCCAATAAGGTCCAGGTGCGACGCACATGCCTGGCATGAAAAATCCTCAGCCATTCGTCGCGCCCGGCTTGGCTCGACGTCAGCTACAGCTACCAGATTAGTCTCTTCCAAAGCCGCGTATTTCTCCGCATGAAACTGACCCAGGTAGCCAACTCCGACTACAGCCATCCTGGGAGCCGAAGAGTTGACCGTAATTCTTGGCTTCACAGCCAAAAGCGCGTTCCTACTGTCCCCCACTTCCGCTTCAAACTGGTTCAACTCCAGCATCAATCCATCTAACTCTGAAGCTTTTTCCCTGTCCGCTGGCCTGCTTAAGATGGAAATCCTGGCATCGTCGGCAGCCTGGATCATCTTTTCCCTGTCAAACATCAATGTTCTGTCAGCTTCCACAACCAACACCGAAGCGCCCACCTCTTTCATGGTCTTGATGGTCTGAAGTCCTACAGCAGGAACATCGAAACGCAGGTCTTGATTGGGCTTGCAAACCTTCACAACCACCACTTCGCTTTTTCCCAAACGACCTCCGCGCCTGATTGTCTCATCAGTTCCTTCTATAGCCTCCACTGCCAATACTGCCTGATCCCGAACCAAGATACACTGCCCTATGTCCAGTTTGCCGATCTCCTTGGCCAGGTTCCAGCCGAAGTTGATGTCCCTGCGCTCCCGAGCGTTGGGCCTGCGCCGCGTTAGGATTCCAGGGGTGGCCAGCAGTTCTGGCAGGAAAAGGGTCGAAGGTCTAACTTTGATTCCGTGCGCTTCCAGTTCTTCGGTAAAAGCCCTTAAAATTGCATCGTCTTTTTTGTGGAGCATCCGGGCGAGCAACCGTACAGCCTTCCAGTCTGGTCTGATCTTGCTGAAGAGCTTGGTTTTGGCCACCGCCCCCGCCATCGCCACTTCAGTAACCTGGGCTTTTTGAAAAGTCTCGATCATCCGGCCCAGCTTCCCCAGGCTCACCCAAGAACATACGTCCACCTCGGATTCCAGTAGCTCGTCGGCCTCTCCTTTAAGGGCCACCGCCACTACCTTGACTCCGTTTTGCCTTGCTGCCCGGGCGAAGAGGATGGGAAACTGTCCCCCTCCCGCAATAAGTCCAATTGTTTTCATTGGTTCAGTGTGTACTTCTTTCAGGTTATGGCAGACTCACCGGCCCAGGAACAAACATTCCCTTCC
>PPDG01000157.1 GCA_002899795.1 Desulfobacteraceae bacterium
GAGCCCCATCTCACTGAGAACACCCGGTTTTGGGTGGAGCGCGCCCGGATCGGCGCCGGCGGGGCCTCCGGGCTCGGAACCCTTTTTGCGGGCGCCTATATCGGCACCGACATTGGGAAACCTGGTGGGAAACCGGCTCGATCCTTTAAAGGGCTGGAGCTACCCCCCGTGATTACCACTGGTTTGCCCGGCAGCCATTTCACGCTGAGGGCGGAAAAACTTGGTTCACTCGATATTGGCTCGCCCATCTATTACCGGCAGATCAAGGTGGGACAGGTTGTGGCGTATGAGCTAGGGAAAACCGGAAAGCATGTGGATATCAAAATCTTTATAGATGCCCCCCATCATGGGGATATTTTTGAAAATACCCGTTTCTGGAACGCCTCGGGGCTGGATGTGGCCGTAGATGCCAGTGGCATCAGGATCAACACCCAGTCCTTTTTGACCATGATGATCGGGGGGATTGCCTACGATACCCCGGCCAATCTCGAGCCTGGCGCTCCCGCTCAAGAGGGTGCCACCTTTAAGTTGTACGCAAGCCGCGAGAAAATTTTTGAGAAGGCCTATGTGGAGAGGAAGCCTTGGCTACTGTACTTCGATGGTTCGGTCAGGGGTCTTGCTGTCGGGGCGCCAGTGGAATTACAGGGCATCCAAATCGGGGAGGTTACCGATATAACATTGGAATTCGATCGGGAAAAGCTGGCCTTTCGCATCCCTGTTCTGATTGAGCTGGAACCAGAAAGGATTAAATTTATTGGAGGGGAAAGAGCGCTGAGTACAGCGGAGAGGAAACGTGGTATGGATATCCTGGTGGCGAGGGGTCTCAGGGCACAGCTCAAAACGGGGAGCCTTTTGACCGGGCAACTATTAGTTGGTCTGGACTTGCATCCAGAGGCACCTCCTGCAAAGATCAACTGGGATGGGAGGTATCCTGAACTGCCCACCATACCAACGCCTATGGAAGAGATCACCAGCGGTGTAACCCGAATCGTCGAAAAGTTTGATAAGATCCCTCTGGAGCAGATCGGCAAAGATCTCCAACAGACCATGGCTAACCTGAGTAAGACCACCGCAAATCTGCAAACGCTGGTACAAAAACTCGATGCCAATGTTGCCCCTGCTGCCACCGACACCTTGAAGCAGGCTCAGACGACACTGATTAAGGTGGATCGGCTTCTGAATGCAGACTCTCCCACAGGTCACGAATTGAAGCGCGCCCTGGCAGAACTCGCCGACGCGGCGCGAAATATTAGCATCCTGATGGATTATCTAGAACGACATCCGGATTCCGTGATTTTCGGAAAGGAACAGAGCAATGAAAAATAGAGCACGCTTTGGGAACATAAGTTGGGCATTTTTGCTTACGGTCTTTTTTGTTGCTGCCTGCAGCACCACATCGCCTGTGGCCTATTATACCCTGAACACCTTGCCCGAGATGCAACAGGAGATTCCTGCAGCCGTTATGGATGATACCCTTGCTATCGGCGTCGGCCCGGTGGAGTTTCCTAAATTTCTCGACAGACCTCAGATCGTCACGCGAAAAAGCCAAAACCAGATCCAGGTATCCGAATTCCATCGATGGGCTGGCTCCTTTCCAGGAGATTTCTCCCGAGTTTTGGCGAAAAACATTTCCATTCTCCTGCCCACGGATCGAGTGGCCGTGTATCCCTGGGGAGAGCAATTCTCTCCCACCTATCGGATAAAACTGAATGTGGAACAGTTTGACGGTCGATTGGGTGAGCGCGTTGTGCTGGAGGTTACCTGGATGGTAACGGATCAGGAAGGAACCAATAAACTGCTGGTGCGAAAATCCCTTATTGAAGAGCCGGTTTCAGAGAAGAACTACGAAGCGTTGGTTGTGGCCGAGAGCAACGCCCTGGCCACCCTCAGCCGGACAATAGTCGAGGAAATACGAAGGTTGGGTAAATAAGGAAGGTCTGAGCAATGCGGATGTACATTGCCGGACAATGGACTGAAGCCCAAGATACCATCGAAGTGCTCAACCCCTTCGATGGCAGCCTTGTGGATACCGTACCACATGCCGGCCCCAAGGAAGTGGACCAGGCACTTGAGAGCGCCACCAGAGGCGCGCGGATCATGGCCGAACTGCCTGCCTATGAGAGATACAGCATCCTCACGAAGACAGCCGGCCTGCTCAGGGAGAACCAGGAAGACTTTGCTCGTCTTATCTCCAAGGAATCAGGCAAAGCCCTGTGGGAATCCAGATTCGAGGTCGTCCGGGCCGCAGAAACCGTAGAACTATCTGCTGAAGAGGCAAAAAGAATCCGCGGCGAGACCATCCCTCTTGATGCGGCCTCAGGGGGACAGGGAAAGTTTGGCTTCACCCTCAGGGTACCCTGCGGTGTGGTAGTTGCCATCAGCCCCTTCAACTTTCCTTTGAATCTCCTTTGCCATAAGGTCGGACCTGCCTTGGCAGCCGGCAACGCGGTGATCGCCAAACCCCCCTCCGATACTCCTCTCACCGCTCTCCGCTTCACTGAATTGCTCCTGGAGGCTGGTCTGCCCCCCGAAGGTATC
>PPDG01000147.1 GCA_002899795.1 Desulfobacteraceae bacterium
CAATAATGCCAAGCTTTATCCCCTCTGCATGTCGCCCCCACTGCCCTTTGCTGGTACACGAAGACTTATGCGAAAGCAGGATACCAAGGTTGACATCAAGTACCCTTTTGAGGCAATTTCTTTTAGGAAGAAATTTTAAATCTAGGAGTAGAATTAGTCAGATGGCTCCACAGAGCGTACAACTTCTAATTGGGATTGCCGTACTGACGCTTGGACGCCGACTGTTTTGGATTTTTGTGGGCACAGCAGGCTTCTTGCTGGGTACCAGATTGGCGACACAGTTTCCTGTTGGTGGACCGGAGTGGGCTCCCTTGGCGGTTGCTCTTTTCGCCGGATTGATCGGTGCGATTTTTGCGGTATTTGCACAAAAGGTGGCAGTTGGGATCGCTGGATGTGTCATGGGTGCCTACGCGCTGGCATCGCTTTTCTTAACTATTGGACTTGAAGGGCCAGAATGGATGTGGGCGGCTTTGGTCGGAGGGGGGATTGCTGGAGCCATTCTGGTGCTTTTCGTTTTCGATTGGGCGCTGATCGTGCTGTCTTCTCTAACAGGAGCAATGATGATCGTTCAGGCTGCCAGTTTAAATCTACCCATAAATATATTGATTTTCTTGGTATTGTTATCAATCGGGATTACCATCCAAGCACGTATGCTAGAGAGGCGATAAATAGTTATCCATTACTGACGATATTTCTCTTCCACATACTAAACTCTTGTGCTAATTTGCTCGCTGGATAGGGTTCCCATCATTACCCTGTCTGGTGCCCCTGACCCTAGCAGCCACGTGCGCCGGTTGCTGGGGGTTTCTTTTTCTCCACGTCGACAGAAAACCATATTTTGTGCCAGATTAAATTTCAGCCGAGTGTGAATTAAGGGATGTAATGCAAACTTCGATAATGACCGAAATACCTTTACGTATCTCATCACCGAGAAAAGTCACATCTCCTTCTCATATCTGAACTTTCTCAAAAGTTCACATCTTGGCAAGAGTACCAGAAAAAGATCAACTCTTTTTTTGCCCTTCTTTGGAGACAACACTTCCCCTGTGCCGGTTTAGCCCGGTTTTTTTTGAGCTTTTGTGAAACCGAAGAGCAAGCTTACAGTCATCGACCTTTGCAGTTCGGCGTAGCCGGTGGTTACCCCTGCCCATGGTGTCCGACTTTGGCAATCTGGTATGACGAGATCTCTTGGCTTGTCCAGGATCAGAGTACCTTGGAGCCATAAGGGTTCGGACGGACAGGGTGAGGCATTCTTGCCATAGCCGTCGATGGTATCCATCTACTCGTGGAGCACCGCGGCAGAGATGTTAATAGCCATCCTGTCCGCCGAAACTATAAAGCTCTCTACTGTTATTGCCCCCTGCGGTTTCAGGCTGCGGTTATAGTTTAAGTTTTATCCCATAGAGCTCCTGTACGATATGTCGCCATTGACCCAGAGGGTTGTGCTTTGCAAAGGCTACTTTGAGCGCATCGACTTTATTCCATTTGTCGCGCAACTGAGGCCACACAGCCAGGTAATAGCCGGCCCGCTCTTGTGCTCTTAGTTGCTCATTTCGAAGAGGTGGTGGCAGATAGATTTGTGAGGTTTTCATCAAAGACATGGCCATGCGCAAGAATCGACGGCCCATGCCGAAGTCGGCATGTTGTCCGGCCGCTTTACGACGTTTGTAATCTAATGAAAGCTCCTTTGGGCCAAAGTGGCCGATGTGGAAAGCCGACTGGACGACAGAGTCTTTGAGAAGATGATTGCTTCTTTTGCTGACTCGACCCGTATGGGCTTGTGCATTGGGTCCCCCAGATTGCTTAACCCTGGGGATAATACCCGAGTATGAAGTCAGATTGTTCAGAGGCTTTTGTTCAAAGGGACTGCCGATTTCAGCCGTAACCCCGGCCGCCAAAACAATGCCGATGCCTTTAATGCTGGTTAGAAATGCACCCTGGCTCTGAGCAAGCGGCAAGGCGATTTCTTTTTCAAGCTGCTCGGTATTGTCCAGCAAACATCGGTAGAGTTTGATGTGATGGGCTAGGGAGAGCTGTAAGGTAGCTGCGTATTGGTTCTGGGTGGTAAGCACCTGAGCAGCATAGGTTCGCAGTTTGGCGGCTGCACCTTCTGGAGCAGCTGTTCCATAACGTTTGAGTATGTTGACAAGCGTAGAGTGCTTGCGCCTGCGAATTTGCTGGGCACTGAAGCTATTTTCCATCAGGTACAGTGAACTGTTTGAAAAAGGGGTTATGCTCGTTTTTTTCTCGCTTAGAAAACCGGGAAAGAGCCGATCGACCACAGCGTGGACTCGGTTACGAACTTCGGTTTTCATGACAACCAGCTTTTTTCTGTGCCGCACAAGGGTTCGAAGGTTACGATAGATCCCAGTTTGGGCAGGGCTACAGTTCGCCCGTCGGTTTAGTAGCATGGTGGCAATGCCCATCAAATCTAGACGATCTGTGCTGGCTTGCAAATTCTGTCGTTGCTTTTTGGCGTCGTGGGCATTTACATGAGCCACCAGCCAGCCTTTGGAACGCAGAGCGTTGGCAAA
>PPDG01000107.1 GCA_002899795.1 Desulfobacteraceae bacterium
CTATGATAGTCACGGAAATAGACGAAAGATTGAAATCTACACAAGTGGGAGCCATTCTCAGAAGTTGGATTTAGATATGATCATTCACTACAAGAGTACGGGAAGAGTACTTGAGGTTTATCCATCAGATAAAGAAACGGGAAGAGAGAAAATCTCTAAACTTGTGTCGCATTATAGTGAGAATGATAAATTGCAAAAGAGAGAATACTACTTCGCTAAAGACAGTCCTGTATCGAAACTCGGAGTAGATAAGAGGGTAATCTACTATGATGATGCTGGGGGAGCCACTAGAGTTGAGCATATTGACAAATCCGGTAAGAGAGTGATTCCCCAGCAGTAATACAAGTAACTCTACCATATACTGTGCCAGAATAAATTCCAGTCGAGTGTGAATTAAGGAATGTAATCTCAACTTTCGCAGCGGGGTGGTGGGCTTATGTATCTCATTAGTAGCCACTCGGCGCTTTCTGCAGTTTCACGGTAACGCTACCTTATGAGGTGGGGTAAGACACACAAGGGTTCGGACGAGGAATTGCTATTCGTCTGCTGCTTGCCGATCTCAATTACGATATACTCGGCTGGCTTCCTGATTATCGCCCGTTCTGATCGAATTAAGAGGGTAGGGACCTTCCTCAAGAATTGTTTTATCGTCTGTTTCATCCTTGACGACAGCGTTCCATGTAGATTTTTCATAATCGTGGTTTGAAGTTACCAGATACCTATGGCCAGCCTCAACCTTTATGGAAATATCTACATTCTGTAAAGAGTTGTGGGTGAAAAATACTTGATAATTATAAGACTCCCCAAAGACCGTAGTCCATGAGTTACCGGAAAAAGACACGGTCAAATGATAATCACCGGGAAGAATTTCAAGGGTAACGTTGCCAAAGGTATCCTTTCCCTGAGGGCTTTTCTGACCATTTACAGAATTGATCTGTATGGTCTCCCCTTTGCAGACAAGTCGCGCGGTTTCGTTACTGGGCAGTTCCGGGCCTTTGTATAAACTGTAGGTCTTTTTGGATGGTCCGCAGCTTGCCAGATAGACCATAAAGACAGTAGCTATCAAAGCACTTAGAAAACGTGAGATATTCTTGCATTTGGGTCTTGGCATAGTATCTAACCTTAAAACTCAGGATTTACAGAATTTATTACGTCTCCCATTTAAATGAAATGATAACACAAAATTCCATCTATGAAAATGTAGATTACATACTTTAATCCACACTTTACGGTTTGAGAATCAACTACTATCCATAGTTATCGTAATCAACATGACCATGTCACAAGTACGCCTTCGAACGACCCTACCGACCCCGGCCACCGGGGCTCTGCTGGCCGGAATCGCCCTGCTGTCGGCGTTGCTGGGGGCATGCCAGCCCAAGGCGAGCCGGCCGACGGCGCCGTGGCCGGTTTCCGGAGCCGTCGATCACACCACACCGGCCCAGGCCTATGCCGGTGAGGTTCTCAGCTACATGATACAGGTTGTACTGGGGGCGGCCGGACCGGTGGACAACCGGGAGCGCTGGCAACGGCGGGGGTTGGAAGTCCCACTTGATTATAGCGAAATCTACGCCATCTTGAACAGTCCGGGGGGGGACAAAACCAGTTTGATGGTCTTGGACCCCCACATCCGCGGCCTTTCCAGCGTGCTCTATCACTACGACCGGCGCCTGAATCAATTCAAAGGGCGCACGGTGTTCAACAGCGTCTACCCGTCAACAGAGCTTCTGGCGCTACGGCTGCTCTTGGCTCGAAAGCAGAAGACCGGCGGCAAGATAGGGCTGTCGGCCCTGTGGCGCCACCAGGACCTGCTGCGGTCAACGGATCGGTCTGCGGATCCGGCGCACCTGCAGAAGTTCAACCTTTCGGCCGAGGAATTGACATTGCTGCAGGCGGTCATAGAGGCGGAGCCCCACTTTCTAGAGTACCTACACCACCCCAACATCGTCGGTGCCCTGACCGACATGCAACTGGTTCAGGAGGATACCGCGATCCAGCGCAGCCAACACCTGGGCGGCAAACCGGAGTTGGCCTTCGAACACATCTCCGGACCGCGGGACAACCGCGCTGTGCGGGTTGCCATCCTGCCCTCACTAACCGCAGCCTTCTCATTCGGACCCCAAGCCGGAGAACTGTCGCGCCACGGTTTTCGAGCGACAAAACGCTATGTAGAGGCGGTCAACCGGGTTGCCGCAGAGTTGTCCGCGGCCTATGCCGCAGAAGGGACGCCGACCCGTCCCGCAGTGGACATTTTCGCTTTGATGGAACGGCCGCTGGTGATCACGCCCGAAAACGATCGGGCGGTGGTGGAGCGCATCTGCCCTTGGGCCAAGGTGGTCTTCATCCTGTTGGGCAAGGACGTCTATCTGTCTCTGGGGCCCAAATCAGCCGGCCGGCCTCCCCGGATCTACCTGGACATCGATGCTGTTCGTTACGGAATGGTTGCGGACGAAATCGAGATGGCGGCCGCCTTTTTGCGGTTGTCCAACTGACTGTGGATTACATACTTTAATCCACACTTTTGC
>PPDG01000253.1 GCA_002899795.1 Desulfobacteraceae bacterium
AAAGAAGAAAAATTTAATGTAAAAAATCTTAAAACCAGCTCAATCAGAGCTCATACTCACCCTCCATGTCGAGGATGAATTCATTTGGAGCTTCTCCAACTGTGACCTTGAATGTACCCTCTCCCTTAATACTGGCCAGCTTACCTGTTCCTCTGTAAGTCTCCCAAGTGCCCGTCGTGACTTTAGTACCCCCATCGCGATCACCTTCAAAACGGCTATAGACCGAACCGTACTGAAAGTGGGTCATAGCATAGCCCTGCATAGAACCTGAACCCTTGATACGGTCATGGAAGTTAACACTGCGGCGGGAGATAAATTCTCCTGCCACCCCCGGTGTATACTCGATGGGTTCACCCTCCAACTCAACCAGCATCAGGGTGTGGTCAGATTCGTCGTGGACGTAGAGCGCTTCTCTCCGGGTAACGCGCAACTTGTAAGTAGCCTTTCGTAACATTCCTCTCTCCTTTCATCCAATGTTATTGGTGGCTTCTCCGACTTCTCAATGCCATTAATTAGTTTCCATCCGGAAACCCAGCAGTCGTATGTAATTTCCGGATGGAAACTAATTATTTACCTATACAGATGACTTTTACCTCAACCAAGACTTAGTCAAGTAAGACGGTTTTTTAGCTTACTACCCAAACCGCCATCTCTTGAGCCAGTTGCATCACCTTACTGCTCACACGGCCCATAAAGAATTCTTCCACCCGCGAAAGGCCTCTTCGTCCAAAGACTATTGTGCCGTAACCGCCGTTTTTGGCCTCTTCAACAATGGCTTTGGCTCGGCTGGCTACTCCTGTAAGGATTTTCGTGGAGATTCGATCGACTTCAACGCCGGCTTTTTCCAAATGTCCAGCAGCCTTTTGGAAAACCGCCTCAGTTGATCTTTCAGCCTCAAGGAATTCTTTTTTAACTTCGCCCTCCCACTCTTTGTGGAGAGAAAGAGATGCTTCGTATCGTTGAGAGCCAAGATCAAACCGTCTGATAACGTGAAAAAGAGTGACTTTCAGGTCCGTACCATCCACCATGGTTCCAAGGTAATCAACAGTTCGCATCGCCTCTTCTGAGGTATCCAGTGCTACTAGTATCTTCCCCGATTCAGGGGCACCTCCCACAACACATAGGGGGATGTGGATCAAGTGGGCAACTAACTTGTTGGCTATGCTTCCCCAGACAAGATCCTTCAACTTGCTAACTCCCCAACGTCCTACAACCACTGAATCATAATCTTTTTGTGCTTCACGGGCGATGTCTCTGGCTATCCCTACCTGCCTTTCTTGACTCTTGATACTCACCGCCTCCTCTGGGACGCCCTGTTTTACAAACAGCTGTCGTGATTTCTCCATAAACTCCTGCATGGCCGTCTGCTGTTGCGTTGCCCAAACTGTCACTGGCGCTAACTGATGCCGGAATGTAGGGTTGCTCTCGATGTCCCAGAAGCTTTCAGGGATCTTAGTCAACACGTGGAATAGAACCACTTCCATCCGGTTAGGCGGAAACAGGTGGCCCACATAGCGTACCGCCTCAAAAGCCTGATCCGAACCATCCACTGCCAACAGAATTCTTCGTTTGTATTTACCCATGTCAAGCTTCTCTGCTTATACCAAGTTTCTCCTAGGTGGTTCTGGTAATGCCGCCCCTAGGAGGTGTGGTGGTTCACTCTATAGGTCTCCTATAGGGATTCACCGTCAAAACCGGGACCTGCGATTTTTTCACCACACGCTCAGCAACACTCCCGAAAATGATGTGTTCGAGCCCCTTTCTCCCATGGGTACCGATGATGATTAGATCAATCCCTTCTGCCTGTGCGTAATTGATAATTTCTTCAGCAGGGTCTCCCAGGACAACTCTCGCCGTGCAAGAATCACTTTCAAATTGTTCCTCCACGAATTCTTGCAGCCTTTTTTCGGCTCCTCTTGTAATCTCGCCTTCGAAATTCATGATGGAGGGATGGGGCACATAGATGCTGGTAAAGTGCTGTAAAATCCTGGCCACAAAGACTAGATGGACCTCCGCACCAAACGTTGCCGCCATCTCCTATACGTAGGGTAAAAGTTTTGGAGAGACCTCTGACAGGTCCACGGGGAATAAGATCTTTTTAAAGTACTGCATGGCAAACTCCCTTCTCATTAAGCGATAGTAGCTTTCTGTTCCAGCGATATACAATCCTTCGACTCCAAATCCCTCGAAATGGAGAGGTAAAAGGTTGCTCCCCGACCAGGGACGGATTCCACCCAAACATCGCCAAGGTGCTTTTTCGCAATTTCCTTAACGGTGGCCAGCCCCATACCCGATCCTGCGATCTGGCTCGAAGTCTCTAGACGTTGAAATAGCTGGAATACTTTCTCAGCTTCTTCCTGGTCGATTCCGCCTCCATTGTCAGTCACAGAAAAGATGTGATGAGATCTATTTTGCTCGTAACCAATCCGAATCTCGCTCAGTCTCTCACCTCCATATTTCAAAGCATTGTCCACCAGGTTCAAAATCACGCCTTCCATGTATACCGGATCAACATTGACCAA
>PPDG01000533.1 GCA_002899795.1 Desulfobacteraceae bacterium
AGTATCTTGTGGCAGATTAAATTCCAGCAAAGTGTGAATTAAGGGATGTAATCTACACTTCGACGGTGGTCGAAGTGAGTTTGCACTTCTCATCATTAATTACACTCAGCCCATTCCAGTACTTCATCCATCTTCCCATCAAGCACCAAGCTCTTGGCCCCTTTTTTGCAGAGGATTATGAGATAACAGAGGGAAATCAAGGTAGTAGGAAAATACTCCGGAGTTGAGGAGGGGCACCATGACGGAAAAGGTCTTGGTTGTGGATGATGAGCGCCAAATAAGGGATTTGCTCGGCGAGTTTCTAGAGCGTGAAGGCTACGAGGTACTTCTGGCTTCAGCCGGAGAAGAGGCTATAGAGTTGGCCGAAAGAAAGATCCCACATGCAATCCTGCTGGATGTGAAGATGCCCGGTATTGATGGAATAGAAGTTTGCAAAAGACTAAAGGCAGAGTCGAGAACACAGTTTATCCCGGTCATAATGATAACCGGGTATGTTGATGATAAGATGGTTGCGATTGAATCGGGAGCTGATGATTTCGTAAACAAACCCATTGACTTGGTGGAACTGGCGGTTCGTGTAAAGTCGATTCTCCGGATACGCTACCTGACCGATGAACTGGAGAGAGCCGTAACCTACATAGAGGAACTTGGTAGAAGTATTCCACAGCCTTAGCAATGGTTTGCAAAATGGTCCTTGGAGTTGAAAAACGCCGCTACCCCAGAGTCCTTGCAGTTTGGCCTGCAGTTGTGCAAACGCTCCAAGGGCCACTGGAAGCGAAGACTAGAGACATTAGTGTCGGTGGTGTATTCATCCAATTGTCTAAGGAAGGTGATTTGAGCGGAGATTTGCAAATCCACCTCCAGCCTTCCGAACAGCGGTCCATATCAGTGACTGGGAGAAAGGCTTGGTCAGGTAACTTCAATTTCAACGGGAAGGAAGTGTTCAGTGGAGTAGGTATTCAGTTCACCGATATATCGCCCGAGGACCAAGAGTTCATCACTTCCCTAACATTAGCTTATCAAAACCAACATCTCGGCTCACCACAGACTGAATCTCATAGACGGAGTGTTACCCACGAACTCACAGCTGCGATCGGTGCCATCTCCGAGAGTTAAGCAGCCCGCCCATATCTTGTACCAAAATAGATTCCAGCCGAGTGTAAATTAAGGGATGACATGTGAAGTCCTATGAAAAGGGTAGGAGACTTTAAATACGCATGCTTACACTTAAGTCTCGAAGTCATTAGTCAAAGTCTGATCCTCATTCCATGTTGCCGATAGGCAAAAAGCTAGAAATAAAATCTAACGCCGATACCTCCTTCAAGATCAAAATCATATCTGAACGCCACGTCCCATATTGGTACAACTTCAAGAAAAACATCAACAGGCACGCCTGCAAATTCATAAGCCAAGCCCACGGGAAATCGAATCCCGAATTTATCCTCGTTGCTCTCTTGAAGCTTTAGTCTTCCGCCAATGCCCAAGTAGACTGGCAATTCGCCTTGCTCAACTGTAATCAGCGAACGGAAATGATATAGGTAGTCTGCCCAAATATACCAGTCGTCTTTTGAACTGAGGCGCCGGAGGATAGCACCGTCAAATGCATGGGTCTCATCCAGAAAATACTTAGCGCTAATACCTGCAAGATACCTAGGGTTAGGACCTGTCATACCATACATCGCTCCCACTCCAAATGGTCCTCTTTCTGCCAGTGTGCTCTGTGCTAGTGCAGTTCCAGAGATTAAAGCGAATGTCACGACGATAGTAACAAAAAGTCTGGTCATGGATCCTCTCCTTATCTTTTTTTATCATCAAACATAACGCGTAAGTCTCAAATTAATTCGTCATCATCTCCAATTATAGGCTTTAGAAAGTCTTCCAGACGACTCAATTGAGCCACTCTTTGCTTCTCTCTCACCTCCTTTCCCTTAAGAAAATGAGTTTCTGCTAACAGACAAGTGCAGAACGAAAAGATTGTCTCTAGTGGGAGAACAAATTAAGGTTTCGATAAATTTTCTCCATAGTACAAATGAGAAGCTTATCAAAAGATTACCAAAAGATTACTATTTAGTAAGGATTCCTCTGGAGGAGACCATGTTAGATGGGATATTGGCCGCCAGATTGGTAATCCGAGAAAATACATTTCGGATTGTAAGGACTTAGCACAGTCGAAATTTCGCAATATTTTTTAGGAGAGTGTATATATTGATTGGAAATCTAAAACCACTTCAATCACATCCAAACTGTGAATTACATCCCTTAATTCACACTTTGCTGGAATTTAATCTGGCACAAGATATATTGTTCTATCAGCATGGAGGGGTGGATGGGTTTTCAAGGTTGGTGACTCATTCTTTGCTTTATAATAAGGGCATTCACCGCAAAGCGACTCGGATTCCATTTGCAGCGCTGCCATCAAAAGACCTGCGGATATATCACCAACCTTTTTTTGTAAATGTTCGCATAATGGAAACTTCTCACAATTAGGGGGGTTATTGAGTTCTGTCATAGTGTGTCTCCC
>PPDG01000058.1 GCA_002899795.1 Desulfobacteraceae bacterium
AATCCGCAATCTACAATCCATAAGCGTCCTTCCGGGCTACCGGGATTTTTTTCTCCACATAGTCAAATTGGAGATGTAATCAATACGGTTGACTATTAGTGTAAGCACTCACCTGCATTTAGACACCCACACACCAGCAAAGTTCCACAATTATGGTAAACCTTGCCATCCAATGAGGATGCTTCTAATATAATGCTCTTTCCAGGTATGTAAAGTTTTGAGTAAGGAAAGATCTCGACCTCACCTTGTCATGGTGGTCCCATATGGAAATCTGGCAATTTAACGATCCTGAACCTCTTCGTCCTTTTCTTCGGGTCCTGGAAAATCATGCCCCACATCTCGTCGATAGTGCCAATCATCTTCTCAGGGCAGATCCAGCACCACGTCGGGCGGATCTGATTTGTTTGGCCCAGGGCTTAGTGGACAGCTCCGCAAACGTACGCCAGGCAGTAAGGGTTTTGATTTTCAGCCCTCCAGTGGAGGAGGAACTTGCCCATTTTCGCCGTTTAGTCCATTGGCTTCCGGACTGGCTGCCCCCCGCTTGGTATGAACACCAATCCTTGCGACCACTGGTAGCGGAACTGATTTCAGCTACAGATAGCCTACGAAATTGCCGCCCTTTAGCCGTAGTCCTGGAATACATACTGAAACGCCGTCTCTCCTCTTGGCGACAGGAAGCTAGCCTTCTTTCTGGCTCACTGAAGTCTTCAACTCGCAACCATCTCCTATCCAGATTGATCAACCGTTTGCCCTTTCCCCTTCAACCTGGCTTAAGAAGGCGGCTTCTTGAAAAACGAGATCTCTCGCCCGGACAGATCTGTGAGATCCTGGTCGCCGCCAACCGGCTCTCCCCAATGGGCACCCACAGGTATTGGCGGCGGATGGTATCGCTTCACGACCTAGCCAGTTCATCAATTCCGAGCCCATCCCAAAGCCGCCTTGAACCATTCTGCCACAAACCTGAAAGAGATCTACGAATTCTCTCCTGGGGTCAGCGTAGCCTAGAAGAAGTCGCTTTTTTGGAAAAATTGATTTCTTACCAAGCCAACGAACTTGTTGAGGTGTTTCGCCTTGCTAGGGAGGTGAGCCAACGGACCAAACGAGTGGTGTTGACCCTTCACAACGCCAGCCTCGGTGCTTCGAGCGGCTGGGGGGTTCCCTCTTTTGCTCAGCAGATGCCAGGGGAGGCTGCAGCAACCTTTTCTGCCCAGGTCAACTCTTTGCGGGAAAATTTTGCCGCCAGCCTCTCTGCTCCACCCCGGTCGTCGCCACGCTCCAACCTACATTGTCCTCAACAACAAATAGACAAGCTGTTCCTCCTCTGGGGGAAACGTCTGGTTCGGCCCGGACTGTTACAAAATATCTGGGCGCTGCGGGTAAGTCTAATTCTCAACGACTTACCTCTCGAGGAATGCGAATCAATATTCAGTGAAGCGCCGGAATTACTAGAGCATGCTGACCACCAAAGGCTGACCAGGGGAAAAGGGTTGGCCGTTACTCTTGTGCCACCAACCACCGCCAGCCAGCAGGTGCACGAAACTCTGCTTTGGTATCAGAAGAAGAAGGCGGGCCACGCCCGGCTAATCAGCTTGCTCTGGGCTCTCATTGAAGCTGGTGAAGAGTGGCTTCGCAGCGAACGCCTAGAGTCTCTCGTCCTGCCGATCATTGACAAGGTATTTATCTCTTCCCAGCGTGACCAGGATTTGGCCCATCTCCCTCTTTTCGTCCAACTCGTCAGCCGTATGGATCAAGCCCCTCTGTTCTTATTGATCGACGACACTCCCAGAGCCGCACACCCGAGTCTGCAGTTGGCAATTGACCACTGGCGTCAACAGCTCGACTTTCTTGGCCTGGGTGTTTATGCCAGCCAGGCGGACTCTGAAGAGGAGCCCCTCGAAACCATCCTAAGCCGCAGTTCTCGAGTCAATCTGTTTGCGCTACGTCCCCTGACTCAGGTGCACAATCCTCTGTCCCTTGACACCTTGCTCGCCAAAAGACCCCAAAGCTTCCTCAGCCCTGCAGAATACGATTCCTCCTGGAAGGATAACCTGCCGTTTCTTTACCATGGTACCCAGGTGGCGCCCTTCTCTGGTGCCTCGAAACGGGCTGAACAGTTCTCTCCCGCCTTGATCACCTCGGCAGGGCCAATGGCCTTTGGCAGCTACTATCGCCACAGACTTCGTCAGCTAGCTCTGGAGCGGTTGGGGTTCGCTAGAGAAAAAAGCCGAGCAGATGACAATCGCTCTTCTCTCCATCACCTTTGGCGTGAGTATGCCCAGCTGGCAAATCTGCTCTAACCCGGATATTTCATGAATCACGTGCTGCGACCACGGATATGGTCGTCCTTCCTGGCGTCCTCGGGTGTCGGCCCCTGCGACGTACCGCTCAGGTACGCCTCGGACCCAATCCCGCGATACCGCGGGACGGTTGCCAGGTGGCACACCCATCTTCGTGGTCTCGCCGACAGTAATTCATGAAATATCCGGGCTAAAGAGAGAATAACAACGCTTTCAGT
>PPDG01000131.1 GCA_002899795.1 Desulfobacteraceae bacterium
AATAATAGTCTGGGCTCCTCGGTAGTCTATTTTCTCGTGTTCATTCATTTCCTTGCTCCTCATTTATGCTTAATAATAATTAGGCAGAATTTTTCCTGCATAGCCCAATATAATAGTAACCCCAAAGCCCCTGCAATCAAATGGCGGCATTGGGGTGCGTCAAATTGAGGGGAACGAGAGAGGATATTGCATCCCTTAATTCACATTTCACTCCAAAAAAGCCCGACACGAGATATGGTGAGTGGTTCGCAATAGCAAAAGTGTGGATTAAAGTATGTAATCTTCAGTCTGGAAAGCCAGGCTTGACTTCAGGTAATCATGCTTAGGATTGTGCAGTTAGGAGATGCCACGATAATATCTTTACTGAACTCGTACGGGATGCCTGTTTCGACCTCTGCTGACAGAGAAAATCGTGACTGGAAGTCTATGTACAGAAAAGGCTTTTCTCATCTATGTATTTCTAATGAACGCCGCTTTCTCCTGCTACCCATCGCAAGGCCCAAGATCCAGCCAAGCACAATCGTCCCGGCCCCATAGAGAAACCAGCGCATATTGGCTGAAGATTGTAGCTTGTCATGTACTTTCTGGGCTTCCGCTAGCTTCGCCTTCAACTCGGGAAGCTCTGATGCGAGTTTCTCATGGGCTTCTTGCAATCCCAGATAGTTCGCCGCACCCTTTTTAAGAGCATCATACTCCTGACGGGTAACTTCAAGCTCCTTTCCTAGTGCACCCAGCTGTTTTTCGAGTCTTTCATTTGCTTCCTTAAGTTCTCGACTGCTGCTCTCAATTTCGCTTATTTGTGATTCGAGCTGTTTTTTTTCCTTTGCTCGTCTTTCGGCAGTAAATCGCCAGGGAGGCCTGTCAGAGAGATATCTCTCAATGGTCCAGCCGGTTCGGCCATCAGGCAGGCTTACCTCGGCCCAACCGTTCTCAACTTTGATTACTGTAACCCGTGTACCTATCGGCAGTGCGGCGATGATATGGTTACTGATAGCAGGCCCACTTCGGAAGATAGCCTCCAGGGTGGTATCTGAAACATAAAATGTCTCGGCCCAGGTCTTGGCGCTGAACAACCAACCAGAGAATAATACTGTCAAGCAAAGGAGCCAGACCACTTTTCTCAATAGCCGTTTCTTTTTATGTATTTTCATTATCCTCTCTCATTTCAATTTTATTGTAGATACCCTTATCAAACGACTGAAGTTGACACAGTTGCATCATCACCACATCCCTGTTCATTTGATTGGGCCAATATAGCTGTTTACTTGCCGATTGCAAACCCTAAACCATTTGCAATTGACTGATTTCCACACTTGCTGATTTTTTAGGTATTCCATAGTTCCTCACGTAAATCGAACCCAAGTATACATAGTGTTGCTGCAATGATTCCTCTGAGTCAGTATAAATGGTCTGAGCCAACAAAAAAGCGGAGCCAAGGACTCCGCATCTTCTTGGTTTAAACCAAGATATTGTAGCTTGGTCTCAATAGCAAAAGTGTGGATTAAAGTATGTAATATAAACTTCCGGAAGAGCCCTACGGACTCTACCGCTAGTAGGCAAAACCAGCGCCCTACCTTTCTTTTGACTTTAAAACATTCAGGCTTTCCCTGCCCCGATCATTGCGCCAGCAGGAATCAGTAGGCTGCGGTCTCGATAAAACAACCGCCTCCCGATGCGCCCGGGTTATCTTTCACAAAATTTGAGACAGAAACAGTTGTTGAATCACTAGACTGCAAACCGCCGTCATCTGTAACTATCAATTCAAAGATGAGTGGTTTGTCACCACTGTCATCAAAACTTGGAGCCTCAAAGGTCGGTTGATCATCTGTGGGATCAGAAAAGGTGACCGACTTTCCTGCTACCTGTTTCCACTGATATGATGCAATGCCGTCATCAGGATCAGATGAATTGGAACCGTCTAGGGTGACTGCGCTTTTCTCGAGTACCGTCTGATCAACTCCAGCATTTGCTGCGGGAGGATCGTTCAGCCAGATCACATTTATAATGGCAGTATCCGTTGATTGCAAACTGCCGTAATCGGTCACTGTTAACTCAAAGGTAAACGAATCACCATCCGGTCCTACTCTCGGTACCAAGAGGGTGGGTTGAACTGCCTCGGGATCAGATAAGCTAACTGATGTTCCTGCTATCTGTTTCCATCGATGAAACTCAATACCATCATCAGGATCAGATGAATTTGACCCATCTAGCCTTACTGTAGTTTCCTCGTCCACATTCTGGTCAGGTCCTTCATCTGCCGTGGGTGGATCATTTTCCCCGGTCACATTTACAACAGTAGTATCGGTATCTTTCAAACCACCAAAATCAGTAACCGTTAACTCAAATTTAAGTGATTTTGATTTGCTATCTACAACACTGGGGCTCGTAAAGGTAGGTTGATCATCTGTGGGATTAGATAAACTAACTGACGGTCCTGCTTTCTGTTTCCAGCGATAAAACTCAATACCATCATCGGGATCAGATGAATTTGACCCATCTAGCCTTACTGT
>PPDG01000410.1 GCA_002899795.1 Desulfobacteraceae bacterium
TAGATTTCGGATTTCGGATTGGGGATTGTGAAAAACAATATCTCTTGACCTGCCCTGCCTCGTTCGATCTAACCATCTCCTGCGGTCTCGAATTGGTAGATCTAAATCCGCATTCCGAAATCCGAAATCTACAATCCCCTGGGGGGCTCGTGACTCAGAGGAATGAAAAAATGGAGTTTAATCAGAGGGATCTGGTGCGAATTCACACGGTGGAGAATCGCTTTGAGGCTGATCTGTTGGTTCAGGCACTGCGTCAGGAGAACATACCAGTGCTACTTCGCCGCTTTGAAGAGACTGCTTATGATGGTCTCTTTGTAACGCAAATGGGCTGGGGTGCCATTCTGGTGCCAGGGGACTACGAGGAAGAAGCAGCACGTGTCATCAGTCGAGTACTAGGAAGCATCACTCATGGTGTCTTAAGAGAGTCGGCCACTGGCGAAGAAGAGTAGGAGACGGAAGGCAGGAGACACCCGCCTTCGCCAAGGCTAAGGCGTGGCAAGGAGGACAGAGGACAGAAGGCAGCAGGCAGCAAGAACTCAGAGGATGAAGCCAGAGGTCGGAGATCAGAGGACAAGGCGTATATTTCGGATTTCGGATTGGGGATTTAAAAACAAGAAGTCAGGAGTCAGAATCCAGAATTCAGGAGAAAAGCAAGGAAAATTGAGTTCCTCTAAACTTGTGGCTGACGACTATTGGATTCTTTTATTTCGCAGTGCAAATTTCATCTTACAACAAATGACAGCGTAAGCGTAATGACCCAATGACGCCGAAGGCAAATGACTCACAGTATTGGTGGGAGCGGCTTTCCCGCCCTGAGCTTGTCGAAGGGTAGCCGCGATTTGAACGAACGGAGTGGGGTGACTGCGTTGGCAATGATAGTTGACCGGTTGAAGGTGAGCAAATGAGCGATTTGAGTAAAAAAGAGAGGGGAATTTACGAGGACCCTGCGGAAATCGATCCCAGTCTATGGAGTGAGCTTCTGTCCAAAAACGTGAGCGAGGTATGTGTGCATGCCTCAGTGCGTTATGATGAGGTTCGGGGCTGTTACCAGATTCCATTCTTGCACCAGACTTACGGGTGTTATCCTGAATCGCGCCTGATTGAATGTTTCGGAGACGATGGCTCCAAACGACTCTCCTTTCAATTTTATCTTGTCTTGTTAACCTATCTGCTCCGCGCTCGGCCCATCGGTTTGACTGGCCGGATGGTCACAGGAAGTGAGATCAAGGGGGGAGACTTTTTTTTCAGAGGGCCTCATGCTCTGTTCACCCGGCCATTGGAAAAACGCTTCGGTCATGATGCTCAAACTTTTCTTGAAGTAGGGTTGCGCCTCGGCGGGGGAGAGACTGATTTCGGTGATGTCTCTTTTCGACTTTGGCCTCTGCCAAAAATTCCCCTTGGCTACATTCTTTGGCTTGGAGATGAAGAATTTCCGGCAAGGGTGGTAGTGACGTTTGACGGTTCGGTGGAGGAGCAGTTGCCTTTGGATGTTATCTGGGCTCTTGTCAATCAGGTGGGCGGAGCTCTCTTAAGGGAAGCTGAGAGTATATCCAGCTAGCAGCAAGGCACCATTGGGCAAGTGCTTGACAGAACAACTCCTTCTTGCTAACAAGCTCGATTTAAACGAGGAGGCGATAATTTGGCGAAAAGAAAAATCCGGAGAAAAGAGCTCAAGAAACCTGATGAATTCATAACATTTGGCAGCAGGATCATAGCCTGGTGTCAGGATAACATACGGATTGTCGTTGGAGTATTGGCGTCCGTTGCTGTTCTCATCTTAATCATTAGTGCAGTTTTTCTGTTTAAGGCCAGACGGGAAACAAAGGCCAGAGGTCTCTACGAGGAAGCTCTTTCTCTCTATCAGGTCGAATCCTCCGGCAGTGCTGGGGCTATAAATTATTCGATGGCAGCGGCGAAGCTGGAGGAGGTAAAACAACGTTACCACTCCACTACTGTGGCGACCAACGCCCTCATAGATCTGGGAAACATCTACTTCCAATTGGGTGACCACGAAAAAGCAATCTCCTGCTACACAGATTTTCTCCAGCGCACAGATGTATCCCATTCTCTCTATGACCAGGCTTTGGAGAGTTTGGGAGAGACTTATGAGGCCAAGGGATCGTGGCAGGAAGCCGTAGAAGTTTATCAGCGTCTAGCCAGTGAGGGGACCCCGGCATATCAAGCTCAGGCTCAGCTTTATCTTGGCAGGGTCTATGAGGCTATTGGCGATCAGCAAAAAGCAATGACCCATTACGACAACTACCTTAATGAAAACCCGGCCCTCATATTTGGAGAGTGGATTAGGATAAAGCTTAGGCGCTGGCGACAGGCTGAAAACCCTAACCCGGATATTTCATGAATCACTTGCTGCGACCACGGATATGGCCGTCCTTCCTGGCGTCCTCGGGGGTCGGCCCCTGCGACGTACCGTTCAGGTACGCCTCGGAACCAACACCCTGCGGTTGCCCGGTGGCACACCCATCTTCGTGGTCTCGCGACAGCAATTCA
>PPDG01000502.1 GCA_002899795.1 Desulfobacteraceae bacterium
AGGGGTTGCCCTGAGCTAAAGATCCTGAAACACCCACAAATCCCCCCTAACCCCCCTTTATCAAAGGTCCTTCGGGGTTTTCAGTGGGTAGCAGGGTAGAGATCGAGGCCTCCCAGATGAAACAAGATGACCGTTCTGAACCTCTGTTTGTTGCGAAACCCACAGGCCGCCTTCCGAAGGGTTTCAATCTTAGAGTTGATCCCCTCTGTGGTGGCGTTGGTGATTCGATGTTTGCTGTACGTCAAAATGCCGTACAGATGGGTTTTGAGGGTGTTGGCTATCTTTTTCACCGGCGCAAGCCTGCTGTGGGTTGCCCAGAAGTACCAGCGCTTCCAGAATTTCTCTGCCCAAGCGCGACTCTTGTACCGCCACAGCTCTCGCAGGGTTTCCTTGATAGCCCAAGCGCGAGCCGTCTTCAGGCCAGCAGCTTTCAAGATGGAGAACTGCTCCCAGTGTTTGGCGGGCAGCCTTTCCCGAGCATACAGCCACAGAAACTTCGTGCCAGTGAGAATCGAACTGCCGCCGTCAGTCAAACGCTTGTGCTCTTCTCTCCTCACCCTGTCCACCGCCTCATTCATGAGTTTCATGATATGGAAGCGATCGAAGACGATCTTCTCCCGCCCCTCAGGCAGACTGCCAGATACCGCGTTGATATAGCCTCCAGCCATGTCCATGGCCACCGCCTCGATGCCTTCCCGCTGCTTGTCCGTAAGCCCCTCGAAGTATATCTGCAGGCTTCGGCAATTGTTGCCTTCGGTGACCTCCTCCACCGTACTTCGCTCAAGGTCACAGACCACCGTGACATAGTCTTGCCCACTGCCGACCGACTTCTCATCAACTCCAAGCTGAGCAATCATGCGTTCGGGCTTGCGACGCAGTCCTCGCTGCACAGCGCGCTCCATCACATGCCAGGCCTCGTCCCAACTGATGCGAAGAATCATCCTGCCCGCCTGGATAGTGGTGTGGCGCAGCACCTCGATGGCGAAACGCTCAAACAGCAGGGTGAAGCGGGCATGCGGCTTAGCCCATGGCAGTTGCACCTGTCTGACTCCGTGCTCAGGACAGACAACCCGCGGCGGCCTGGCATGCAAGAAGGTCTGAAACTGACAACTGTCCAGATGTCGCCACACTCGTTCTTCGGCATGATCATGCAGTGTGCCCTCAGCTCCACATTCAGGGCACGGCCACTGCAAACCCTTGGGATGCTCGATCCAGACGTCCACCCGCTGCTCTTTGACATCGAGTTGAACCTCAGACACAAACCATGGATCTTCAACCCCCAACAGATAACGGTACAGGTCGGTATCGCGCATGACTCGCCTCCTTTCGGAAAACGAGTCTACCATCACCTGCTACCCACTGAAAACCCCGAAGGACCTTTGCTAAAGGGGGGAACTTAATGAAATCACTGCGATATCTTCCCCCTTTTGGAAAGGCCTCCGGCTCGTAGAGCCTACGCCTCGGAGAGGGGATCGAGGGGGATTTCGTCGATCGAAGTGTTAGCTCAACAGCATTGATCGCTTTCAGATGGTCACGCGACAAAAGCTTCAGATCGCTTATTTCAACGCTCAGTGGATTTAGCCCCGCCCGAAGGGCAATGAAGCAGTTTCATGATCACGAGTACTTCAGCGCTCAAGGAGTATCCTATGTCCAAAAAGATATTAGTTCCCATAGCCAACGGCACCGAAGAAATCGAAGCGGTATGCATTATTGATGTGTTGCGACGAGCAGAATCATCTGTGACTGTAGCGTCCGTGCATGAGTTGCAAGTCATCGCGTCTAGGGGAGTGAAGTTGGTTGCTGACAAGCTGATCGGTGACTGTGTGGATGAAACATACGATTTAGTTGTCTTACCTGGAGGCATGCCAGGAGCGGAGCATCTCCGTGACTCCAAGGATTTGCAGAGGATCCTGAAACGCCAAAGGGAAGAGGGGAAGTTATACGGGGCCATATGTGCCGCTCCAGCCGTAGTGCTTCAGCACCATGGCCTTTTGGACCAACGCAAAGCAACCTGTCACCCGAGTTTTGTTAGTCACCTAGAGAATACTGATTCGGTGGAATCGAGGGTTGTAGTGGATGGAACCTGTGTTACCAGCCGGGGGCCTGGGACCGCTCTGGAATTTGCCTTGAAACTGGTGGAGCTACTATATGGCAAAGAAAAAGCTGAGGAAGTGGCCGCACCAATGATTATGTAGCAAACAGAGCGCTGGAGGGTCATTAAGGCATTGCGCTTCGATGTAAGTCATGGTCATTTGGCCACACTGAAAGTGGCCGTCACTACGCTTCGCTGTCATTTGTGGTCATTTGTTGTAACGACATAATGACGGCCGTAAGGCCTAATGACGGGCGCAGCCCCAATGACGGCGGAGCCAAATGACTCTTCGCTGCCTGCTGCTAACTGCCCGCTGTCTTTCTTTTTTCTTCCTCTTTAATAAGCCGTTTGATCTGGGCAATAGATTTTGTTAGTGGAATGGACTTGGGGCAAACGTCTGTGCACCACCACATGCTCTTGCACCCCCAGGCACCGTCTTCATTGTCAAGCTGAGCCAGTCTGCTTCCTGTGGCGGTATCGCGGGAATCAGCAACATACCTAAAACCTCTCAGCAAAGCCGCAGGACCGAGATACTTGTCGTTTGATCGGTTTATTGGGCAGGCTGCAGTGCACGAACCGCACATGATGCAGGCGAGTGCAGGTTCAAAGAACTTCTGGTTTTCAGGATCTTGCAGCCACTCCTTCTCAGGCGGATCTTCATCACTGATGAGATATGGTCTCACGGTTCGGTGTTTTTCGAAAAACGGATTCATGTCCACTACCAGATCCTTAATAACCTTAAACAGCGGCAAAGGTTCAATCACAAAATTGTTGGCGGTTTTGAAATCCCTGACCAGCTTTTGGCAGGCCAGCTCTATTCTGCCATTGATCATCAAGGCGTCCGAACCGCAGATCCCATGGGCACAGGAATAGCGATAGCTCAGGGTGGGGTCCTGTTCCCACCGTATCTTGTTCAAACAGTCCAGGATTTTGTCTGTGGGCTCTGCCTCGACCATGTATTCCTGATATCTGGGCTCTTTATCCACCGCCGGGTCGAAACGGTAGACGATAAAGGTGCATTTCATCTTAATATTTCCTTTCTTTAGGTTGGAATCTGGTTATGGTCACTGGTTTGAAGAAGACTTGTGGCCCTTCTTCTTTAGAGTAGCGAAACATTGTATGGACCAACCACTTTTGGTCATCACGATCGGGAAAGTCTTCCCGGGAGTGAGCCCCACGACTCTCTTCACGGGCCAGGGCCCCCAGGGTAATCACTTCAGCCAGATCCAACATGTAGTCTAATTCTATGGCATCAAGCAGGTCACGGTTGAAACAATTCCCCTTATCCTGTATGGCAATTTTCTGATACCGTCCCTTGAGTTCTCTAACCTTTTCCAGGGCCTCGGTTAATCCTGAGCGATTGCGGAAAACCGAGACTTTATCCATCATCACTTCTTGCAGTTCCTCTCGAATAGGGCCGCCAGTCTCATTTCCATTACTCTCCATGAGGGTGGCAATCTTGGCGGCAGCCTCCTTTTCAGGATTAGCTGGAAGTGGAGAAAACCCGACGGTGTGAATATAGCGACGCATCTCTTTGCCAGCTCTCCTGCCGAAGACCAGAGTGTCCAGAAGAGAATTGCAGCCCAATCTGTTGGCCCCATGTACGGAAACACAGGCGCATTCCCCGGCAGCATAAAGACCGGGAAATGGTGTGCCTTCACTGTCGGTAATGACTTTGCCGTCGGCGTCGGCGGCAATTCCTCCCATCATGTAGTGGCAGGTAGGTTGGACCGGAATTGGTTCTGTTATCGGCTCCACACCCGAATAAGTGCGGGCAAATCCAGTTATTTCTGCCAGCTTGGTATTGAGGACCTCCTCGCCAAGGTGGGTTAGGTCTAGGTGAACATAATCCTTGCCGTCTATACCTCTGCCGGCTCGAACTTCTTCCAAAATACAGCGGCTTACCATGTCGCGTGGCGCTAGATCCTTGATCACAGGAGCGTAGAGCTCCATGAATCTTTTACCCTCATTATTGCGCAGGACGCCTCCTTCACCTCGAGCTGCTTCGCTGATTAAAATGCCCAGTTTATAAATGCCGGTGGGGTGGAATTGGACAAACTCCATGTCTTCCAGGGGCGCTCCGGCGCGAAAAGCAATGGCCAAACCGTCTCCAGTTGATGCAAAGGCATTGGAAGTAGTTTTGTACACTTTCCCATAACCGCCGGTAGCCAGCAGAACCGCCTTACTATGGAGAGTGTGTAATTTTCCGGAGGCGAGTTCATAAACAATCACTCCATGGCATTGGCCTTCACTGACAATCAAAGACATCAGCTGGAATTCATCAAAAAATCGAATGCCCCCCTGGAGGCACTTTTCCCAGAGGGTGTCGAGGATTACCCTACCAGTGCGGTCCGCTGCAAAGCAGGCTCGCTTCACCGGGGCCTCGCCGAAATTGCGGGTGTGGCCGCCGAAAGCCCGCTGGGCGATTTTACCTTCAGGAGTTCGGTTGAAAGGCACCCCAAGGTGTTCCAATTCGTAGATAGTGCGGGGAGCGTCGCGTGCTAGGATTTCAATGGCATCCTGGTCGCCCAAATAATCGCTCCCTTTCACTGTGTCGAACATGTGCCATTCCCAGTTGTCCTCTTCTTCATTGCCAAGGGCGGCGCCAATTCCTCCCTGGGCGGCGCCGGAATGGGAGCGGGTGGCAAAGACCTTGCTGAGCACGGCGACACTGGTGTCCTCACCGAGTTCGATGGCGGCGCGCAAACCAGCCAAACCTGCACCCACAATGATGACGTCGAATTGATGTTTCATGTTGCTACCTCGTAATTACTTAACCCGGATATTTCATGAATTGCTGTCGGGAGACCACAAAGATGGGTGTGCCACCTGGCAACCGCAGGGTGTTGGTTCCGAGGCGTACCTGAACGGTACGTCGCAGGGGCCGACACCCGAGGACGCCAGGAAGGATGGCCATATCTGTGGTCGCAGCAAGTAATTCATGAAATATCCGGGTTATGCCAAAGAATGGTGAGCGACCAGCCATCAGCTTTCAGAAAAAAAAGCCCAAACAAACGGCCACATTGCAGCCTAGCAAGTTATTTATAGGCTGTCGTTAATATTTGCTGATTGTTGATCAGGGATCTATTTGGTTAGTATTTCGTATCTTGATAGTTTATCAAAGAAAGTTCATTCATTCTAGCCCTCATTGTGCAGCGATACAAATCAGTTGATGGAGTACCCTTAACAAACAGCACAACCGGATAAATTTACCCATTTTGTCCCGTACGCAAAATGGGTAAATTTACCCAAAATGAGTACGGGATAGAATGGGTAAAAACGTGGCTGATTGACCTTTCATTATTACACTATATAATTGAAGGATATCATAATGGAGGTGGTACTATGCGGAACGAAGAAGAGCAACTCGACAAGTTGAGTCACACTTCAGGTAAATCAACGGGCCTGGAGCGTCCCCTACTGACCGAGGAGAGTGCAGCAGAACTGGAAGCGGTATTCAAGATGCTGGGGAACAGCACGCGGCTGCGAATGATTTATGCTCTTACCAGGGCCGGGGAGATGTGTGTTACAGATCTGGCTGCGGCGTTGGAGATGAAACCACAGGCAGTTTCCAACCAACTTCAACGGTTGACAGACCGAGGCATCCTTGCTTCGAAACGGACCGGTATTAATATCTACTACCGAGTTGTGGACACATGTGTGGTGAAATTGCTGGACCGGGGAATTTATCTTAAGGAGGTGTAATATGTCGAAGGATGCTGAAACACAGAGGGCCATAGAAACTGAAGAAGCACAGCAGTTGCTACCCCTCGTTATTGAAGTCCTGCCAGGACAGGCAGGCGAAGGCTTAGTTGACATCTACCAACCAGGTGCTTACGAGGGTAAATCACTGCGGAAGCTATGTGAAAGCACACTGAAGAAAAAAGATTTGACCATAGAAGAACAATTGATCCTGGAAGACATCAACAGGCAACTTGACGGAGGAAAATTCCTGTCTCGAGGACAAGAAATCGATAGTGCGGCTTCGGAATATGCAGTAATCGAAGAAACTGAGGCGGGAGAGAAATACCTGTATGTGCCTATTCGGGCCATTAAACCCCAGGAAGGGGGCTTTTGCCAGCAAGGATTGGGGGAGTCCGTCGCCAGAGGGAGACATTATCAGATGCTGAATTCTGAAGCAGTAGTCGGAAATTCGAAATTCGAAGCACGAAGCACGAAACAAATCCAAAATCCGAATTCTCAAATATTCAAAACGTGACTATCTAATAAGATTCCTTGGTGTTTCGGTCATTTGGATTTTGAAAATTCGAATTTGTTTCGGATTTCGATATTCGGATTTCGGATTTGCAAAGGATCGCTACTTGGAAATCCGAATTAAGTACATGATGAGGTGGGGTTAAAAGAACTTGCCCACAGGAGCAATGAATAATGAGGCGGTTGATCGGATCTGGCATTGATTTTCTGGTGGAAGCAGGATTTCTCTATCTGCCTCTTCTGTACGATCCTGCCATAGAAAAAGAGATTCAAGCGACTCCGGATCCCACTGAATCAAAAGAAACATCGGGATCTGTAATCCTGAATGAGGGGAAACACTTCGTGAAATCGCTCAGTCTGCATTCCCTGGTGGCGAACTATGAAAGGATCGGCAAGGACTTGTATGACCAGGTAAAGAGCGCTGTTCTCCGGCAAGTTGCGGGTAATGTAGATAGGGGTGAGACGTCTTTGAGCTGGAAACTGATAACCATCATTTTCCAGGTAATGCCATATTTCATTAAGAAAAACAGAGGGTTTGAAAGAGGGAAATTTGGCAAAGAAGAAATTTTGAAACTCATTGCAGAAAAGGTCGATGTTCCGCCAAGAGAGTATGAGCGAACCAACACCGTTTTTGACTTGAAACCCCTTCAAGAAGCATTGAAGGAACTGGAGAAACTGGACTCTACCTTCAAATTGCCAAGGGATGGCATAATCTCATCGAGCGAACTGAACCATTGGCTCCAAAAAGCACTGAGAGCACAGGTAGTAGAGAAGGAGAGAACCCTACTGAAGAATGAAGTGCTCAGGCGGGAGCAACTCATCGCCAGCGTAGATGAGGATATGGACATCCTGCTGTATGTCGCGCACAAAGGCTCACTGGAGATAAACGGTTTTGGATTTACTCGGATTGGCACGAGTGACGACTATCTCATCTACAAACGGACGGGAGAATACAGATTGAAAGATTATTATGGTCGGTCGTACCTGTTTCGTGACTGCAGAGTAGCCGTGCCCACTTTTAGCCCATTCAAACCCGTGGTGATGGAAAAATATAAGCATCCATTTCTCTACGCTCACGATTCAGGACAAGAAATTTGCATGCACGGGTTCTATCCTCCACAACAGTTTAGCGCCGAGAATGCTATTAACCTATTGGAAGAGGGCATTAATGCCTTGCTCTACGGTTACGACGCCAGGCGTCGCAACGGCTACCACAGTCTTGATCGAACGAGGGAGTACGTTAGAACAGTGGAATTCGAAGACTATCGAATCCCACCTGGGGAGCAGAAATCTTTGAAATGATAAGAAGAATATTCTAACGATTTGGTTTAAATCCGTGAAAATCCGTGATTTTCAGTGGTGAATTAGATTAATGGATCTATTACAGAAAATAAAAAGTGAACGGGCTCAGAGTAAGAAGAAAAGGCCCTTCAAGAGAAGGCTTTTCGATAAGGTAAATGATCTCGTCAGAACATACAGCCTGGAGGAGAGCTTCCTGTCCAAACTCGAGGTTCCAGAGGATTATTTGTCTGAGGCAAACATAGAATTTGCCCAGCTTAGAAAAAAGAGACCGATCGAGTTCCCATTGTTTTCATTATCAGCAGAAGAAGAGTATCGACTGACTACAGCAATTATGAGCAAGGTCAATAATCCATATTTGGAATTTGCCCAATCACCAGACGAAATAGCCATAAGCAAAACGTTGTTTGATCTCAATCCCTCTCTTGGTGCGGACACATTGGAGAGGTATCACTTTGAGACGTTGCTGCTCTGTGAGCGTGCCAAGAAAGAGATGGAAGACCTGCTGCAGCAAGCAAGAGATCGCCGGAGGAAAGAGGGTAGAGGATCAGCAAAGGAATCTCTGGGAGACGGACGTACACTACCGGACTCTTTAGAGAAAAGGATTGACCAATTACAGAGCTTCGTCGCCAGAGTTGATGATCTCGAAAAAAGTCATTAATGAGACGGCACAGTAAAAAGCTCCAGATGCAAGGCGCGCGAAACTGGGAACCCGCCACGAAGTGGTGGGACTGAGTGGAGCGCAGCGAGCGCGAAGAATCTTTAGGAATGAGGAGTACTTACAGGTACGCCGCAATGACTAAAGATGAAGCGCAACAAAGCAGATGGACTTTTTACGAAGCCGTCAAGAGTTGAAGATAGCCAAGCTCATGAGGTGGTGCAAATGTACGACAGCGTATCCGCAAAGAGTCGCCAGCGCATCGAAGGAAAAATGGAAGAGATGCAGGAGAGACAGACAAGGGAGGCGGTACAAGAAATCATTGAGTTCAACAGGACTCCTTCTGACCTCAAAGGACAAGTAGATCAATTCGTGATTGGGCAGGAAAAAGGAAAGAAAGTTATCGCTACAGCAATCGCCTTCCACTATCGAAGGTTGGGAAAAGCGCTCAAGGAGGCGATTGTTGAAAGTGGGGATGATATTGACGCAGCTCTCAAGGACACGAGTACCCCCAAAGCCAATATTTTGATAGTAGGTCCCACTGGCTGCGGCAAGACATATACGAGTGAGATAGCCTCGCAGTTGGTGGGGGTGTCATTCGTTCACGAAGACATGACCAGATTCAGTGAGGTGGGCTACGTGGGGCGGAACGCTACTGATATTCTCGTGGATCTTTTGGTTGCAGCTGGGGGAAATCCACATGTAGCCCAGATGGGAGTAGTGTATTTGGATGAAATTGATAAGGTGGCGTCAGAGGTCGTTTCCTATAAAGATGTGTCAGGTAAGGGTGTCCAGAAAGGTCTCCTGCACCTGTTGGATGGGGTGGAGAACGTGGTTGACCTGGGTAGAGAAAAAATCTTCCTAACCACCAAGCACGTCCTGTTCATTGCCGGAGGAGCGTTTGAGAATCTGGATGTCATCGTCAAGCGGAGGATGTCAAGGCAGGGTATCGAAGGCAACTGGGCTGATTACCTGATGACGGCAGACTTGGCAGTTTTCGGTATGGAGAGACAGCTGATGGGGAGATTTCCCGTCAAGGTAGTATATGACGGGCTCACGACCCAGAATCTGAAAGACATACTTAGTAAGAGCGCAGGAAGTCCGCTTTTGGCATACGCCGGCGACCTCAAAGCATGGGACATCGATTTGGCGTTCACCGACGATGCCCTAGCCCAAGTGGCACTACGTGCTCAAGAGGAGGGGACCGGAGCACGGGGTTTGATCAGTATTCTCCACCGGGTGTTGTTAGATGATATGTATAGGCTGCCTGGAAACTATACCGGTGAATTCATGGTGGATGCAGATTATGTGAGGTCGAAATTGTGATGAGATTCAAGAGCCTTGCTGACCTAAAGCGGCAGAAGCCAAAAGAAGTGACCCTGGCGACCTTGCCGCAGGAAGTTTCTATGACTCATTATGCCAAGGAGAAGGCTTTCAAGATTAGTGAGCTTGTCCTCGAGATTCATGAAGAGAGTTATGAGTGGTACGGGTTCACCATTGCCGACAAAGAGAACCCCGAATTAATAACAGACATTGGCTTGCCTCAGAACGATCAGAACCTTCAAGATTATGCGGCCATAGGCTCTGCGCGGATAGCCGAATATTACGATTCGCTTTCGGAGGACACCATCATAAATGGATGGATACATTCCCATGGCGCTCTCCAATACATGCATTTCTCTCACACTGATGAGGCAAACCATGCCACAGTGCTGGATTTTGTCACTGCCCGGCTCAGAAAAACTGTGGCCAAAAAGGAGATTCCCATCCAGGACCTCCAATTGTTGGTGAAAGACAAGTTCGAAGAAAAGGAGCTGGAAGAGGGCAGTGTTTCTCTTATAACCGATGCGGTCGTCTCAGAGGCGATCCTCATGGAAACCATATATGGTGGATTTAGCTACAGTATTGTGATTGGCGACGAAGGCTGGCACGAGCAAGAGATCCATTACAAAGAAAGGAGTGTGATCTCGGGCCATAGCCACGTGAGCAAGAAGAGCGCAGATCTGGTTCTTATAGACAATGGAAGATCTTTGACTCAGGCTGAGATCATTGTGCTGAGCAAGGAGGTTGCGGAGAAGATTCAGCCCAACACCAATCCGCCGACCGAGATAATCGAACGAATGTAAATCGCATAGAACGAAATGTCATTTGGTCATTACGCTGCGCTGTCACTATGCCTTCGGCGTCATTTATAGTCATTCATTGTACCGACCTAATGACGGGCGTAGCCCGAATGACAGCGAAGCGTAGTGACGGCGAAGCCAGCTGACTGAGGACAGCAAAGCAATGTATGCAGTGGACGACGAAATAACCCCCGTTTATCCGGAGAGGGAAAAAAAAGTACCGTTCGATGACCGACTTGACCGGCAACTACGTATTCACGGTTGGGATCAAGCCGCTTTGGATGGGGCCAAGATTGGTGTTGTGGGTGATAATGATCTCTTAGCATCTCTCTATATAATGTCTGCATCAGCTCTCGGGATTAACAATATTTCTGCCATTGCGCCTGTATTGGATGAGACTCTCATAGATACAGCGAAAAGAGTAAATCCGCGGTTCAACTTGATGTACCTGGAAGGATTTTACACCCATCCTGCTATGGATGATGCTTTCAACGGCTGCAACCTGATAGTCGATCTGAGTCATTACGGTCTGGCGAACAAACTGCTGTTGGAAAAAGGTTACAGAGAAAACGTACCTATCGTTAGAGGTTACTGTTACGAAAAGGATGACCAACAAGGCTTCAAGGTATTCACCTATAGAAAAGGACGTGAATGGCAAGAACTTGAGCACATTGTATCGCCAAATAATTTACCCAACGGCCACTTTGATGATGGAGTGTTCGACATCATTGTTTCAGGAATAGTGCTGGAGGAGACGAAGAGTATTCTGATGAATCAAAAAGTGTCCGAAAGCATAATTTCATATGAGAGAAGCAAGCTCGGTAGCCTGGAGAAAGATCAGAGAATACTGGTCACCGGCTCAGGGGCACTGGGAGTTTTTGTCGGCTTGGGCCTTGCCTACTCGGGTTTTCTGGACGGTACGTTCTTGGATCCAGATGTGGCCGAAACCACAAATTTGAATAGACAGGTTCTTTTTTATGACGCTGTTGGTGATAGCAAGGCAGAGACACTAGCCAGAAGACTCAGTCGTTTCTTCAACATCAACGCCAAGGCCCAGATCGGCTATTTTAAAAGAGACACCGATATCTCATCTTATAATGTCATATTCGATTGTGTTGACAATTTTGAAACCAGAATCGTGATCAGTGAAAAGTGTAAAGAACACAATAAGATAATAATTAGCGGTGGTACGAACGTAGACGCGGGTCAAGCTCTTTGCTACGATCCTGCAGCAGATGAGAGAACTCCGGCTGAATTGTTGGGGTTATATGATATCGTTGATAAGCGAACCATTGATGCCCCCGAGAGAGTCAGGGCTTCCTGTAAGTACAGGCCCGACCCGTCTGTGATCATGACAAATCAAATCATTGCAGGCTTCATGGTTGACTCCTACCGAATGCTCTTGGCCGGCCAGATACCGAAAAACTTCTTCTACGATTCCAAAAGGGGTGGGAAGATGTAAGTGGGAAGCATGCGGAGCAGAAGCCTGTGTGATTTATGATTGCAGATTGAGTGGTATATGAATCTTTTATCCCGAAGTACTGAGTTTGCAAATCTTAAATCTGCATTCTTAAATCTGCAATCCCTTTAACCACCGTGCAACCTATTTTGCACTGTAAACACTCTTTGCATGACTTCGTATCTTCACTGACTCACACCAACTTTACTCTCTTCCTCTCCCCTGCATGTCAATGTTTGTTGCACCCTTCCAAATATCGGTTTCCCACAAAAATCGGCTCCAAAAAGGGCTGATTTAAAATTTTTTTCCTCTCGCCATCTTATCCAGTCAAAAGATCATAACCATTTGCAATCTAAGTATTTCCTCGACACTGTTCGGTACAGAAATCAGCACGGTTAAGGTGAGCGGTGCGAAGTAACTGTCCTTTTGTGGAACAGCGATTGCTCAAAAGGATAACGAACGGACAGCAGATGAGGATGGAATTTCAGGGATGAATGTTAACGCAACACCTCAGAAAATGACCCCCGGAGGGTAAAGCAATGGCCTACAGTGAGATACTTCCCCAGGAACATTCAGGTGATCCCTACTATGTAGGTATTGATGCCGGCTCGGTTAGCCTCAATTGCGTTGTGATTAATCACAACAAGGAAATCGTCTGTGAATTCCCGTATAAACGTCACCTGGGCAGGGTGGAAGAGAATGCTGCCGAGTTAATTCGAGATCTTTACCAGACATTCGGAGAGAAGGCGATTCGTTCCATTTCCTTCACCGGAAACCACGGCAAGAAGCTCAGCGAAAAGTTGGGAACGTTTTACGAATTCGAATCTATCAGTCAGGTCCTTGGCGTCCTCTTCATAATGCCTGATGTACGAACAATAATCGTCTTGGGGGGCCAAGACACGGCCCTTTTTCAAATTGCCCACGCCCCTGAAAAGTGGGAATTGGAGTATTTCAATACCAATGGACCCTGCGCTTCAGGTACCGGGTCTTTCATCGATCAACAGGCGCAAAGATTGGCAACGTCCCTCTATGCAGACGAACAGGATATTTCTCAAGATCAGATCGATACAATATTAGCCGACTTCATAGAACTTGGCCTCACAAGTGATATGCCCGCCAACGTGGCCTGCCGCTGCACTGTATTCACCAAGTCTGACATGATTCATCTCCAAAACAAGGGAGAAAAGCTGGAGGACATTATTTATGGGCTCCACGTGGGAAATGCCATGAACTACATGAGCACTATCGTTTCCAATCGAAGGTTGAAAGAACCGATGGTTTTTGTGGGCGGGCTATCATTGAACAGTCTTCAAGTAAAAGCCTTTCAGAGTTACCTGCCGGAGTTGATCGTCCCCCACTACAATACTTCCACTGGGGCCCTGGGCGTAGCATTGCGCGCCCTTGAACTGGGGAGTGAAGACAGGGTGGACTTAGTTGACCTTGTGAGTTCGAACTCTAACCAAGCACTGACAGTGCCTTCTGCTCCCAGATTAACACTGAAGAAGACTCTCTTTCAGAGCACCAATCAGATCCAAAATAAGATCTTTCGAAAAAAAACCAAGGCTTATCTGGGAATTGATATCGGCTCCACAACAACCAAATACGCTTTGGTGGACGAAGAGGGCAAAATCATCCACAAAACATACGTCCCCACCCAAGGCAGGCCAATAGAAGTGACGAAAAACCTCCTAGAGTGCATACGACATGACCTCGGTGAGAGGATTGAAATAGCTGGAACCGCTACTACTGGATCGGGCAGGAATGTGGTGGGAGATTTTCTCAATGCGGACCTGATAATTGATGAGATAACGGCTCACGCCAAAGGGGCGGTTGCAATAGACCGAGAGGTAGATACCATCTTTGAGATTGGCGGTCAGGACTCAAAATACATCCACATTGACAATACTTACCCTCTCGATTTTGACATGAACAAGGTGTGCGCCGCAGGGACAGGCAGTTTTTTGCACGAACTGGCAAATAAGTATGGAATCAATATAGTGGGAGAATTTCAACAAATTGCCCTCTCTTCAAAAAGACCCGTAAAGCTCGCCGAAAGATGCACGGTTTTCATGGAGTCGGACCTTGTCTCATATGACCAACTAGGCTTACCCTTGGAAGATCTCATAGGGGGTTTGTGCTATGCGATCGTTCATAATTACCTCAACCGGGTAGTGGGCGATAGGAAAATAGGACAGAGGGTGATGTTTTTGGGAGGCCCCTCTTTGAACAAAGGGGTAGTGGCAGCATTTGAAAATGTCCTTGGCAAAGGTCTCATTGTCCCCCGCCATAGAGAGGTTCTCGGTGCCTACGGCGCAGCCCTTAGTGTCCAAGAAAGAATGCGACTGAGAACCATAGGCAGGAGTAAGTTTCGTGGCCTCGTAAGTGCCATTGAAGACGAGATGAATTACCGGGAAAAAACATGTCAGGCGGACCCTCACTGCCACAACCAATGCAAACTCAAGATTTATGATTTCGACGGTCGTCGGTCCACTTGGGGAGGTGAATGCGGCCGCTATGAACATACAAAAAAAGGAACCTCTAAAAAAGAAAATCTTTTCAAAGTCAGGCAGAAGCTGTGGGAAAAATACATGGCTGGAGTTTTCGAAGAGTTGACTGAGGAGCCTCTCATGGAGATAAGCGGGCGGCCAACTGTAGGAATGCAAAGGGCCCTCTATGGCCACCAGAGCGCTATTATCTGGGCTCATTTTTTTGACCGCCTCGGCTTCCGGCTCGTACTTACTCCACCAACCAATACACGCATATCCAGAGTTGGCATAGAAAGCGTGGCGGCTGAGACCTGCTATCCCGTGAAGATCTCCCACGGTCACATCAAAGAATTGATCGGCAAAACTAAATACCTCTTTATCCCCAGCATGATCGATATGACCACAGCAGAACAGTCGGAAGTAGGGTCATATTGTCCCATGGTTCAGACCAATTCTTATACCGCTCGAATGGCCTTGGGGATAGACAAGTCAACCATTTTGAGTCCGGTCATCCATGGGAAATACGACCCGGATACCCGTGCGGTGGAGATTGCTGAGCAGATAGGATCAAAGCTTGGGGTATCCAGGTCGGCCATACGGAAAGCTCTCTATTGTGGCCTGGAGAAACAGGATGAGTTTGTTGAGGCTCTTCAGGAAATCGGGCGCACACTTCTGGCGGCACAGAACCAAGATGAACCCATTGTGGTGGTCACGGGCCGACCTTACAACCTCTATGATGAGCGGTTGAATTTAAGACTTGGTCAGAATCTGGCCAAGATCAACTTGATGGCTTTGCCCATGGATTTCATTGATGTTGATTCAGTGGATCTTGAGGACTTCTCATTTATGTATTGGGGTCTGGGGGCGCAAATTCTGCGGACGGCCAAATTTATAAAAAGACACCCTAACTGCTTCGGCCTTCATTTGACCAACTTTAGCTGCGGGCCGGACTCTTTTATCGAACATTTTTACAAGTTCATCCTGGGGGAAAAACCCTCTTTGATCTTGGAACTTGATGAACACAGTGCTGTTGCCGGTGCAATGACAAGGCTGGAAGCCTACAAAAACGTCATTGAAAACAAAATGCAAGGTTACAAATCAAGCGTTCATGAGAAAGTCAGCGTGGGAGATTAAAAAATGGCAACGAAAAACGTGATCAGTTTTCCATCTAGCGGTAACAAAGCTCATCTACGAGATAGGACTTTATTGATTCCCGAGATGAATCGGACCGGAGCAAATCTGCTGGCTGCAACCTTTAGGAG
>PPDG01000428.1 GCA_002899795.1 Desulfobacteraceae bacterium
CAAAGATGGGCTGCCCTATTTCTCTCTATGGCGGGAAGATCCTGTCTGCTACGTTATTCCTGGTTTGGAGAGAACTCGGACCTATTCGAGCGCCGAGTAGTCCAAAAAGAAATGCCCCCACCAAACCGAGCGCGGATGGCTGGTGGGGGCGAGGGGCACCGAGTGGAGTCTACTCCACTCACCGACTACTTTACCATAGAGTTCGTGTCTGTCAATTGGAAAACCACAATTAGTCAATTCTCCTTTCTCATCTCGCATTGAGCATAGAGCATTTGCCTTTTAGTCGTTCAAATCGTTGAAACCGTTGAAGTCGTAAAATCGCGGCTAGAAAGCCGCTCCCACAGAAGAATTCCTCAGCTGACTTCTGTCGTCCGTCCTCTGTCCTCTGCCCTATGCCTAGTCCTTAAGTGCCTAGTGTTTTTTTCACATACTCCCGCGCCAACTCTACTGCTTGTGCCCGCTTTGACAGCCGTATCCGTTCGAAAAGTTCCCGACACTGATTGAAATTCAGTCGATCCACCAGCCTGTTGACCTTAACTTCGTCCTCGGCGTGGGGCGTCTCGTATTTGCCAGGAATAATTTCTTCTTTATCGATAAGTTTTATGTAAATCAAACTGCGGGCGGCCAGCAAATTTGCCAATTCTTCTCGCAGTCCCTCATGGAAAGCGTAGTGAAGAGTCAGGATATCTCCAGGTCCCATATTGCGCCTCTTTCCCTGCAATTTCTTGATCACAGGGGCGAGGAGATATGCCACTCGAATTTCTTGCTTTTCACCAAGTTCGTGGCGCAAGTAGCGGTATAAGCAGTAATGTATGTAGCCGGCCACTACATACATGGTCTCCTTTGATCGATACAGCGAACTGATTGTTCTCGCCCGCAACCTTTCTCTCAAGGTAAGCCGTTTAGCATCTGCGCGGGCAAAGTCCTTGACCCCTTCTACCACAGCAGCGAAAGAACCTTCCATGCTCTGTGCATAGTAAGATATAAGTGCACCAGTGGCACGTTTTTCCGCCTCGTACACATTCTTGAATTCGGGCTCTCGACTGACCTCCTCCGCAGTTTTCCCGGCTGCAAACAGCTCATGAATTTGCAGGAGTTTCTCTAAATACGGTTCCACTTGGATAATGCGTGCACCTGCTTGGTGAAGTTCTTGCAGAAGCGTGCACATTCGCCGGTCAAACTCAGGGAAACCGGAATCGAACTCCATTATGTAATCACTGATAGAGATGCTGCCATCTAGCATGGCCTGCAGGTGGGGAGAAGGCGGTTCTTCAAGCACAATTACCTGATGCCTCTCCATTTGCTCGCGGATATATGGAAGTGCCTCAAGCTGGTGGGATGAAAAACCAATGGTGATCATCGCAGCTTACGTCTCACCAAAGGTGGCCAGATGGCGGGCCCAAAACCCCTCGTCGGTAAAGCTGTGCTCTTGGGTGCCGTAGCGTTCAACCGCGTAACTGGCGCACGTTGCCCCCATACGGGCGGCATCAGCAAGTTCCTTCCCCAGTATTAAGCCCTTGATGAGACCGGCCCTATAAGCGTCTCCAGCTCCGGTGGGATCCACCACCTCTAATGCCGTAGCCGCAGGGATTTCCACTTCGTCTTGCTGAGTGCGGAGCAGCGAACCTTTGTCTCCAAAAGTGGAGATTATGGCCTTGGTCCGTTCAAGCAATTCACCTTTGCCCAGTCCAGTCGCCTGCATAATCATTTCTAATTCATAGTCATTCGAAATTAATAGCTCAGAACCGGTAATCATTTCGACCAACTGTTCTCCTGACAAGACCGAAATTTGTTGGCCTGGGTCAAAGATATAAGGAATTTTGTGTTGCCTGCAACTCTGACTGTACGTAGCCATATCCTCCACATTACCAGCGGCCACTATGGCCAGCGTCTCCTGGGGATTCAGCCCTTCAAATTGCTGAAGTGAAGGGTACTTCATGGCTCCGAGATTGAAACCGGTTATCTGATTGCCTCCCATGTCGGTAGTGATGTAGGCTCCTGCGGTCAATTCCTCCTCAATGAAACGAATTCCCGACAAGGAAAGCCCGTGTTTGCTTAGCCAGGCTTCGTACCGCTCAAAATCTTTTCCAGCGGCAGCCAAGATCAGCGGGCTCTCTCCCAACAATGAGAGATTATAGGCGATATTTCCGGCTGTGCCGCCAAATTTCTCTTTGAGACCGTCAACAACAAAACAGACATTTAAGATATGAATTTTTTCTGGCAAAATATGGTCCGCAAATTTTCCGGGAAAATCCATTATCCGATCGTAGGCCAGTGATCCAGACACAAAAATTTGCATTGCTATCCTCCGGGTTGCAGGGTGCACAGCGCAGAACGCATGGCGCATAGCGTCAAGTGGTCAACTAGTCGATTCGTCAAATCGTTAAATCCGTTAATGTCGTAGGAGTCGTTCAAACCGCAAGATCGCGGCTGCCCTTCGACAAGCTCAGGACGGGGAAAGCCGCTCCCACACGATAATCTCTCAGCTGTCCTCTGATCTCTGA
>PPDG01000218.1 GCA_002899795.1 Desulfobacteraceae bacterium
ACTAGAAAATCTCTTCCTGAAATAACAGGGAACCAACAGTAAAATGTTGGGTTTAAACAAAGTGATCCTCGGTTCGTATCCGGGGTTACGAGAAGATACCTCTGTGCTCTTTGCAGGGGCAAAAGTTTGAGATGAAACTCCGAACGGTTCTCTTAGTTTTGGCCTTATTGGCTTTCCTTTCCGCATCCGTGGGTGGCTACCTCTGCTACTCTCTCACGGGCTCAGCATCAATCTTGAGTGTGAACTTCCCGATTGTTGTCTTGATCTTCGTCCTTTACAGAGAAGGGAAAAGAGCCATTATTCGAGACATCGGCGGACGCAACAGAGCAGAAGAAGAAGTAAGCAAACTCAACGAAGAATTAGAGGAACGCGTTATCGAGCGTTCGGCTGAACTGGTTCGGGCCAACGAGCAACTGCGACAGGAAGTCGAAGAACGCAAGCGGACCGAGGAGGAACTTAGTCTGCAGAAAACCTACTTCCAACACCTGTTCGATAATTCTCCGGAAGCCAGTGTGATACTGGATGATGAAGACAGGATTGTCGACATTAACAAGGAGTTCGAGAATCTCTTTCATTATTCCGTCGCGGAAGTTAAGGGAAAGCCAATCAATGACTTGATAGTTAGCGAAGACCTGCTTGATGAAGCAAGGAGTTTAACCCAGAAAACTCTCCAAGGTCAGGTGGTCAAAAAACAGACTGTACGCAAGCGCAAGGGGGGTAGTCTGGTGGATGTTTCCATCCTAGGATATCCAATCACCTTTAATGGTAAGCAGATAGGTGTGTATGCAGTCTACAAAGACATAACCGAGCGCAAACAGGCGGAAGAGGCGCTGAAAGATTCGGAAAGGCAATACAGAAATCTAGTAGATAACGCCCTTGTCGGAATCTACAAGACCGACCTCGAGCGCAATATTCTCTATGTCAATGAAGCATTAATAAAAATGATGGAATTTGAATCGCTTGAAGATATGAAATCTGTAGGGGTTCTTGCGAGGTACAGTAATTTCGAAGACAGAGACATCTTTATCAAAACCCTGAAACGAACAGGAAAAATCAATAACTTCGAGGTGGACCTCTTAACGAAAAGCGGTAGTGTGAAGAATGTGATCTTAACCGGCGCGCTGGAAGCAGATGCAATAGCTGGAATGATTTTGGACATAACCGAACGCAAGCAGGCGGTGGAAGAACGAATTCGTCTGGCAACTGCCGTGGATCAGGCTGCGGAAAGCGTTATTATCTCGGACAAACGAGGAACCATTCAATACGTCAATCCTGCTTTCGAAGGACTAAGCGGTTTTACGAAGGAAGATATTGTCGGGCGGAATTTCCGTGTTCTTAAAAGTGACACACACGATGAGGATTTTTACAGGGAGATGTGGGGAATAATCAGTAGCGGCAAGGGGTGGGCTGGTCAGATAGACAATAGGATGAAGGATGGATCGCTTCGCCAGTTTGAGACCACAATTTCGCCCATTCGGGACGACTCGGGAGCCATTGTAAATTTTGTCTCCGTCAATCGCGATGTGACCCAGGAAGTGGCTCTGGAGGCCCAATTGCTGCAGGCGCAAAAGATGGAAGCAGTGGGCACTTTGGCTGGCGGAATTGCTCATGATTTCAATAATCTACTTCAGGTCATCCAGGGCTATACTGAGGTGCTTCTCCATGGTCTGAATGAAGATCCGTCCAACTACTAAGCACTCCAAAAGATGCACAATTCAGCGAAGAGGGGTGCTGAACTCACCAGGCAGTTACTTACGTTTAGTAGAAAAGTGCAAAGCGAAAGGCGGCCGCTCGATCTGAACCAAGAGGTGGAGCAGGTCAAGAATCTTTTGGAGCGAACCATTCCAAAAATGATAGAGATAGAGCTTCACTTGGATAAGACCCCGGCAATTGTCAGTGCCGATCCTATTCAAGTGGAACAGGCGCTTATGAACCTGGCGGTGAATGCTATGGACGCCATGTCCGATGGGGGTAAAATCATCATCGAGACCGAAAGAGCCACCTTCGATGAGGAATTTTGCAGGACACACTTGGGAGCAAGACCAGGCGAGTATGTGTTGTTGACCATCTCAGACACCGGCCATGGCATGAACAAAGAGATCCGCGAGCATGTTTTCGAGCCATTCTACACAACGAAGGAAGTCGGTAAGGGAACAGGTTTGGGATTGGCCATGGTCTACGGCATAGTCAAGACCCACGAGGGATATATTTTATGCTATAGCGAGCTCGACTCTGGCACCACGTTCAAGATTTACTTACCTGCCCTGGTACAGAGTGGGCACTGGAGAGAAGCAGGCGAAGAAGATGACCAACTCAAAGGGGGTGATGAGACCATCTTGCTGGTTGATGACGAGAAGTATATCAGAGAGCTAGGAGTGGAGTTACTGACTGATGTTGGCTACGAGGTTTTTACGGCTACCGATGGAGAAGGCGCCTTACAGCTTTACCGGAAGGAGCACCAAAGAATTGATCTCGTTATTCTAGACCTGGTGATTCCTG
>PPDG01000493.1 GCA_002899795.1 Desulfobacteraceae bacterium
AAGTGCCGCTATCAGGTGCTGCTTAAGTGAATCTGATGACTTCCCTTTGTGTTGTCTTCTAAAATCGAATACGCTGTGAGCACAACAGCAGAAGGTTACATTCTCAATAAAGCCGCTTTTTGAAAATCCTTTGAATTATCTGACAATGTAGTTTATATATCACTTACATAGTTTTATTTCTAAGATTCTCCATTTATTCTCATTCTAAGCAACTCCGCCATATTCGTAATTGATATAAACGAGATCAAATCATATGAAACCTGAAGGTCTGTAGTCTCGGCATAGGAAACGAACAATTGCTATGAGTGCTCAGGAGAAAGAAAAAAGGGGCATTTCTCTTTCCACCCAAATCCTCATCGGTTTAACGCTTGGGCTTTTCGTCGGCTTATTTTTAGGAGAAAAAGCATCGCCACTAGCCATCGTTGGCAGAGCCTACATAGGCCTGATTCAGATGTCGATTCTACCATACATGGTGGTTGCACTAATGCTCGGCATCGGGTCTTTGAGCTACGGGAAGGCAAGAAACCTTGCTATCACAGGGGGCATCGTACTGGTCGCATCATGGTTTCTGGCCTTTACTTTCGTATTCTTATTACCCCTTGCCTTTCCCTCCATTGAAGCTGGCTCTTTTTACAGCCCCAGCCTGGTTGAAGTAGCTGAGGTGGACTTTATCGACCTTTACATTCCAGTCAACCCGTTCAGCTCCCTGGCTCGCACAGTGGTACCCGCAGCAGCGGTTTTTAGCATCGCATTTGGTGTTGCGCTTATCGGGGTGGAAAAAAAGCAGAGCCTGCTGGACATTTTGGCTGCCACATCAAGAACTCTCACCCGTATTGCGATGATGGTGGTAAAGGTCACACCTATTGGTGTTTTCGGCATCGCCGCGAATGCTGCCGGCACTATGACCATCGAGGAATTCGGTCGGCTGCAAACCTATATCATACCCTTTATCGCTGCGACCCTTTTACTGACTTTTTGGGTTCTTCCAGGACTGACGGCCGCCCTCACACCGTTCAGCTACCGTGAAATCCTCAAATCTGCCCGTGATGCACTGACCACCGGCTTCGTAACAGGAAATCTGTTCATTACGCTACCAATGCTGGTGGAAAGCGCCAAAGAGCTTTTTGAGGATCGTCAGATAAAAAGTGATGATACGGATAACTATGTTGAGGTGCTGGTTCCTACATCCTTCAATTTTCCCAACGTCGGTAAGTTGCTGACACTGCTCTTTGTCCTCTTTGCCGGCTGGTTTGTCGGCAAAAGAATTGCTCTTACAGCCTATCCAGGCTTCGCAGTGCTAGGATTGTTTACTTTGTTTGGTGGTGTGGATTTAGCACTACCTTTCCTGTTGGACCAAATGCAGATTCCTTCAGACATCTATCAGCTCTATGTTGTTACGGGAGTCGCCAACAGCTGGTTTGCGACACTTCTTGCAGTCATGAACTTGTTTGCATTTACGTTGGTGGCTGCATGCGCAGCAACTGGTGCAGTGAGAGTGAATTGGTCACGCATTTTTAGGTTTGCAATAATTTCGTTGGGAATTTTTGCCGTTGTCATCCTGGGAACGCGTTTCATGCTGTCTGAGATGGTAAGCAAAGAAGACATTCAGCGACGTACCCTGATGCAATCGGAGATAAAAGATGCACAGAAGTCAGACATCAAAAAGACAGACTCAAAAGTGGCGGGAACTCAAAAAAGCTATCTTAACTCGATTATTAAGCGCGGCAGGCTGCGGGTAGGCTACAACCCTGAAAACCTGCCGTTCTCTTATCATAACGACAACGGCGATCTGGTTGGTTTCGACGTGGAGCTTATGAATGAACTGGCCCGGGAGCTGGGGGTAGAGCTGGAGTTTATCCAATGGACATATGAAACCCTTTTCAAAGAACTCGAGCAGAACAAATTTGATGTTGTAATAGGAGGAATGATTGCCAATTCGGAGCGCCTCACCAAGGCAAATTTCTCCGAGCCATACATGAATATGACAGGAGCAGTAGTTGTAGAGGATTACCGACGCCATGAGTTTAAGAACTGGCGCTCGATAGACGAAAAACTCAATATTCGTCTGGGTGTGATAGGGGAAAAACGGGCGGAAGCTGTCGAGCGCATCTTGCCTAATACCGATGTAGTGCTCTTGGAAACTTATCGCGAATTTTTCACAGAGAACCCAAAAGGGGTTGACGCACTCGTCATTAGTGCGGAGGCGGGTTCAGCTTGGACAATCATTTACCCTTCCTATTCAGTCGTTGTGCCGGAGCCTCACATAAAAGCCCATGCTGGTTTGGTCATGCCGTTGGGTGATTCGGATTTTGGAGATTTTGTTGACGACTGGCTAAAAGTAAAGAAGACCAGCGGATTTATCGACAAGCTTTATGACAAGTGGATATTGGGCAAGAGTGAGGAGCAGAAAAAGCTGCGCTGGTCGATTGGGCGCGATGTGCTTGGCTTGTGGAAATAAACTGCCGGCAAATTAACCAGAAGCAAAATATAAAG
>PPDG01000623.1 GCA_002899795.1 Desulfobacteraceae bacterium
TGCATCCACATAGGTCTGATTACCAAGAGCCTTATAGGCCTTGGCCATGGCGGCAATCATCAGCCCATTCCAGGAGGTGAGTATCTTGTCATCCTTGAGAGGGTGAACCCGTCTTTCCCTCGTCATAAAGAGACGTTCTCTTGCCTCTTCCAAAAGCCGTTCCAGCTCGGCAACCTCCATATTCTCCCGCGTAGCGAAACTCTCTAAAGGAATACGAGTGTGTAGAATGCTGCGACCATCCTCGAAGTTTCCATGGGGGCCGATGTCATAAAATCGGCAGAAAAGCTCACCAAAATCTTTTCCCAGGTGTTCTTTTATCTCCGTGGGAGTCCAAACATAAAAGAGTCCTTCCTCACCTTCACTATCCGCATCTTCGGCAGTGTAAAAACCCCCCTCAGGAGCAGTCATGTCACGCAGAACGTACGTAAGGATCTCAGTTGCCACTGCTCCATGGCGGGCCTCACCCGTTGCCTGGTGCGCCTCGGTGTACGCCATAGTCAACATGGCCTGATCGTAAAGCATCTTCTCGAAATGGGGCACCAACCACCTTTCGTCAACGGAGTAGCGACAGAAACCGTAACCGATATGATCAAAGATGCCACCATACCGCATATTATCGAGTGTTTTCTGCACCATGCGTAAGGCATTGGCTTCGCCATTTCTCCTGTGCCACCGCAGGAGAAAAGTGAGGTTGTGGGGGGTGGGGAATTTTGGGGCTGAACCGAAACCGCCCCATTTCGGGTCGAAAGCCTGTGCTAGTTGGTCGTAGCCCTTTTTCAGTGTATCTAGACCCAGCTCAGACATTGATCCACTGGAAGGTCTCGGTTGAATACCCTTGGTAATCTTTTCGCTTGCCTCAAGAAAAGGGCCCCGGTCATTTGCCCAGGCATTGGCAATATGGCTGATCATCTCTAGAAAACCTGGCATCCCCATCTTGCCGGTTTTGGGAAAATAGGTCCCGGCGTAAAAAGGCTTGGCGTCAGGCGTCATAAAAACTGAAAGGGGCCATCCCCCTTTCAGGGTAATGGCCTGGCACACTGCCATATAAACCATATCAACATCCGGCCGCTCTTCCCGGTCAACCTTAATGGCAACAAAAAATTCATTGAGGATTTGGCCAACCTCTTCATCTTCAAAAGACTCGTGCGCCATTACGTGACACCAGTGGCAGGTGGAATATCCTATTGACAGGAATATGGGCTTATCCTCTCTTTTGGCCTTGTCAAATGCCTCTTCTCCCCAGGGATACCAGTCCACCGGGTTTTCAGCATGCTGCATCAGGTAGTGACTCTTCTCCCTACTCAAGCGGTTTTTTCCCTTTTCTAATCCTGACAGCTCAGTCTCCATGACATCTCCTCGTACTGACTCGGAATGGTTACAATGTATAAACAATAAACACTAGCCGGCCAGCAGTCTATATAACGACACAAATTTCTCACCGCTTAATTATGGAATAAGTGGCAAGATTTGGAAGGGATAATCCAGAAAATGGGTTAGATATAAGTGAGATGGACCAATAGAGAGCGTTTTTATGAAAAAATACAAGCAGGCGATGTCAGTTGTCCGTGGTCAGTGGTCCGTTGCAAAAGGATATAAGAGAGAGGACAGACGGCAGGAGGCAAAAACATAAAGACTATCCTTCCCTCCTGGCTACTGACTACTGGCTACTTGTTTCTCGAGTACGGCCGGTCTCGGCTCGGCTGAGCTTGTCGAAGGCCGCACCGGACATTAAGATCAGGGGGTCAATTTACTGCCTATTTCTTTCCCATAGTCTTGGGCCATCTGTACCCCACCCCCCAGAGAGGCTGACTTCAAAAGGAGCGGACCTTTGGCCATGTCCATCTTGAAGACTTCTTTCATGGTATTGTAGATTCGATCCTGGGCCTCGGTGCTCCAGCCATGAGCGCCAAAAGCGCCACCCACCTTACCTTCCAGGTTGGCCTTTTCTGCCAGAAACAACATGGTTTTCATGGACTGCAGCATCTCACCGTGGTAGGTGGGGGAACCGAAGACATAGCCGTCAAATCCTTCGAAATCGGCCTCGCTCTTAATATCCTTCACCTCAACGATCACTGCCTCATTGCCGGAAAAGCGAATTCCTTCTGCAACGAGATCCGCAATATCTCTTGTCGAACTGGTCCTGGTGGCATAAACCACGAGAACTTTCGCCATATTCCTTTTCCTCCTATTCTTTTTGTCGGATCAACCCCGCTGCCTGCGGGAACGATCCGACCTACACAATCAATATGAGGTCTTTTCGTAGGTCTGGTGGTTCTGCTCTCTCAGGAAAGGTCTTATCGCAAGCAAAGCTTGCTCCTACCCAAACTCTCAAATAACGTTCAAGCTTTCATGCTCTCTACTGCGCTCTTTCCAAGGTTCAAACCTTGCTCTAGGGCGTCCGGGTGCTTTTTGATCTCACCCTTGGCCTCAATTCTATCGAGCAGAAGCCCTCCTTCGTAACTCATGTCCAGAGCATCAAA
>PPDG01000254.1 GCA_002899795.1 Desulfobacteraceae bacterium
CAATAGCAACAGACCCGTTCACGCCAGCCTCCCAGCCGGAGATGGGATATCTATCCAAATGACCTCCGCACCTATGTGTAGAGGTTCTCGGTTTGGAGTCTGGATAGTCATGGTGAAAAGATCATTCTTTGATAACAGTGTAGAGCAGCGGATATAAGCACCACCACAACTGATGTTTTCCGTTTTGCCGACCATTTTCCCTTCGGGGGTGAGCATGAGAACAGACCAACTTAGGTCGACTCTCGGGTGCTTTCTTTGCCCGGCAGTCTGAGCCAGATTCATTTCAACCTCCTGTCTCTCAAGGGCGATCATTCTGTGTCAATCAAAAGATTTTACTGGTAAAGGCCGCTATCGATGCTTCAAAATATCTCCAGTAGTCGTTCAGAATGAAATTATCATGCCAAAATCAGAATTAAATTATCTTTTTTAGGTATTTCAAATGGTTATACCTTTCAGTTTAAAAGCTTCAACTTGAGAATTTGCGGAGGTAACGGTCAAAAAGTGTCATATGGTGAAAATGAGCGCCACCGAGCGGGACGATGTGGATTGCCGAGTGCAAAGCGAACCTGATGATTAGACCAACTGAAAAAGTGTGTCCTGTTTGCAGGGATCCACCGCTAGCATGAAAGAAATAGTCTTCCCCCTAACAACCCCCGCTTGCTAAAAAGCCCCTTTAGCTTTCTTCCTAACCCTATTGGTTCATGGCTTAATCACCTGGCATGTTTTCTGCACACAAGTTCAACGGCAAAAGCAATCCTGACGTGAGGAGGCATAGATGTTTAAGCAGGAAAAACGTATAGCCCCCAGGGCCCAAGTCAGATGGCCTGTAACAATGTTAACCTCCAAATCCACAGTCGAGGGGGAAATCGAAAATATCAGCTCTAAAGGTGCGTTTGTCTCTTGTAAAGATTTACCACCGCTAGAAGATGGTTTTGTCATGGTCATCAAGGCACCAGATCACAAGACAATGAACCTTAATGGGAAAATAGTGTGGTCAACGGTCGTAGAGTCCGGTGAGGGTGGCTCACAATTTGGAATAGGTGTCCAGTTCACAAGAATGACCGCTGATGACAGTCAATTTCTCCACAGTATGAGTGCAAAACAGTAGAACAGTAAAGGTATCCCCAACAGAGAGAGAGTAAGTGCCGCAAAAAGAGAGACGCAAATATCCCAGAGCAAAAGTAGTGTGCCCTGTAATCATGGAAAACAATCGAAATATCATGAGCGGAGAAACGCATGATATAAGTGCTGGTGGAGCATATATACGATGCCGTAGTCGGCCAAAGCACCCTGAAATCAACATGTTTATAAGCATCTCTCTTCTAAGCCCCCGTATACGAGCCATGGGAGAAATTGTCAGATCAGAGGCTTTTGACTCAGTCAAAGAGGGTAGTCATTATGGAGTAGGCGTTAGATTCATAGCAATTTCTGATACAGACCGAGAAATCATCTCAACTAAAGTTGCAGAACATCTAGAATCCGAACGCATGGACTGGCGAGAGTAAGAGCCAGAGAATTAGGACAATACAAACTGTTATGAGTATCGAAAAACGGCTACATCCTAGGATTCCTGTAAATTGGCCTGTGGTTATTCTAACGCCGAAAGGTGCCATCAAAGGAGAAACCAGGAACATCAGTGTTGGCGGTGCATGCATCGAATACTCTGAGGAGGCAGACCTTAACGGCGAATTACAGATTGTCTTCGAACATTCCGAACAGCGGTCCATGTCAGTGACTGGGAGAAAGGCTTGGGCAGGCAACTTCAACATCGACGGAAAGTCAGTATTCAGCGGAGTAGGTGTTCGCTTCACTGAGATATCGCGTGAGGACCGAGAGCTCATCTCTTCCCTAGATAAGGATATCTGAAACCAGCATACTCTCTCATCGCAGGTTAAATTCTGTTATGGATCAGGTAACTCGAACTGGAAAATCTGTACTCTGCGTTGACGACGACCCAGGGATTCGTGAACTTCTCAAGGAAATTATTGCTCGTCTGGGACACAGTATTATCACTGCAGTTGATGGCATAGATGCTCTGGAGAAATTGGCAGCCGACCGTTTTGATATTGTAATCACCGATATTAACATGCCTCGTATGGACGGAATCGAGTTAATCAAAAGAATAAAAACCAAATTCGATGACGTGGATGTAATTGCCATTACTGCGTATGAGATGACATACAAATACACAGACATTATTGCACTTGGCGCAAGCGATTTTATTTCTAAGCCATTTAATATCAACGAGTTGGAGGCTAAACTCAACAGGATTTTTCGCGAGCGAAGACTGCGGGTTGGACTCAGACGGCTATCCACTCGTGATGGACTAACAGGGCTTTACAATCGTCGATACTTCGATGAGAACCTAAAACATTAAGCAAGCCGGGCCTTCAGGCAGAACTACAGCCTGTATCTTCTTTTCATAGACCTTGATGGTTTCAAGGCTTACAACGATAAATACGGTCATCAACAGG
>PPDG01000436.1 GCA_002899795.1 Desulfobacteraceae bacterium
GAGAAAAGATTCATCACGGAGGGACACGGATTTACACGGAAAAGATTTTAGCTAGAATCATGAAAACACGAAGGGCACGAAGTTGACAAAATCAGGATCGCTTAAAGGTCCATGTGGAACCATGAGGGAAAGAATAAGCTAGCTTATTCTTGATCCTCAAGGGTCCTCATAGGTCCCTATGAACTCATCGGGACACCCCGCTTTGCGGGGACACTTAAGCGATCCTCGTTTCCTCACATCAATCATTTCCTTTCTCTTGTCCTGTACATCCTGTCGGATCAATTAGAGCTGTCCTCTATTCGCGTTTTTAGCGGACTAAATTCCTATCTGTTTAATCTGGTTGTGTTGCCGGAGGCAACCTGTGTCCCATGCTTTTCCCTACTAGCTCCTGGCTCCTGACTACCTGCCCTGAGCTTGTCGAAGGGCTGACTACTTAGTTTCATTAGTTACACCAATAGTTTCAAAAAGTGCACCTAGGAAAGAATAGCAGGTGGCTGGAAAGAATAAGATAAGTATTTATATTTTCAAGCATTTTATCCAAAATGGGCGCCGAACGAACTGCCTTTATCACATTTTTTGCCCCTTGTGCTGATAAGGAATGGAATTTGCATTATCGTGCTTAAACCTTACAAAGTGATCCGTCTCAAACACCTGATAGCTCGCCAATTTTGGTGGAAGGAAAGATGAAGATCCCATGACCACCCGGGACAAACGAAAACACGTTAGAATTAAACAATTCTTCAAAGCAAAACTGTCCAAGGCAGAGACCTCGCACTCAATAGAAGGACAAACCGAGAATGTGAGCCAGGGTGGGGCTTTTATCAAAACAAAGGACTGGCATTCTCTCAAACCAAATGATAAAACTACTATCACGGTATTTCTTCCGCCCATTTTCACTGGGCAGGATGCTACCATCGGCCTGCAGGGCTCAGCAGTAATTAACAGGATCGACGATGAAAACGAGGGAGTAGCTGTAGAGTTTCTTCAGAACTTCAAACAGTTTGAGCGAATCGAGGAAATGGAAATACCGGGAAAAATAAGATACAAGCATTTGGCTCATTACCTCTCATCCTTTGCGAGCATGCCTTCAACGACATTTGCCGAAAATTATCCCGACGGTTTTCTGGTCGAAAAAACACAGAAAAGCCTGGATAAGGATGTTATTTTTCAGTTCAGCACCAAATCTATAGAAGATCCGGATGTATTGGAAGCGCAGAAACAAGGGATGGTACTGGGAGACGTCCTCGAGGCAAGAGTTATAGAGATAAAGGAACGGAAAGAACGTACGTCTCCTCCTAACGTTACAATCGGGCGAGCTGCTCAGAATGACATCATTCTGTACAATAAAATGGTCTCCAAAGCTCACGCTTATTTGGAGATTTCCGAAACTGGTGAAGGCTCCTGTCTAGTAGACGTGGAATCAAAAAATGGCACTTTTCTAAACGGCAGTGAGATACTTTCAAACCAGTCCTATCAACTGAAAGATGGAGACGAGATATCTTTTGGGCCCGAGACCACGGTGGTCTACTTCTCCTCCAGAACCTTCCATGAATTCTTGAATCAACTGAAAATGCCTTCAGCGTAATCCTTCCTCGGAAGACCTCAACCAAAATCACCTTTTCCGGTTCACCACAGAGGCACAGAGCGAATATTTTTTTGCCTGATCGGGAGACGGCGATCAGGCAAAAGAACGCAGCCCTCCGGGCAGTTTCCAACCATCGTTGGCGCTAGGTCGACAGTGGGTGTTGGAATATAAGGCCTTTCGCCGAAGGCGAATGGACTTTTTCCCTGGCCGCAGTCTCCCGGCCAGGGAAAATACACCTCCTCTGTGACCTCCGTGTCTCAGTGGTGAATAATTGGGTCAAGAACTGGAATGAGACTTCAGGAGAGCATGAAGGTTTTCCCGCTCTGAGGGAGAGACATCCACGAAACTCAGGCCCACGTCAAACTGATATTTGCGCTCGCCCTCGACTTTATTATACCAAAGCACCTGAGCCTTGATGTCCCACTGGCCCTCGCTAGTTGAAGAGGGTAGGGTAAGAACGAGGGGTGTTTGACCGCTTGGATCGTTGTCAAGCAGCAGGTGGTAGCCCTCAATTAACATGTGGTTGGTCTGAAGACAGGCACCAATTGGAGATATATCGGTGAGCCGACCTCGCACCTTTTTGGTGCGGGGCTTTTGTTCGACACCATCCCAGATCTGCAACTCTACCTCCACAGCCACTTGATACCGGCTGTGACTGCGGCGATCAAGGCCAAGATACTTTCTAAGTCCCATGGCGGTGCCCCCCCCATCGGATTATTAAAAGCTATTTTCACAAGCTCTCAACATTTAGCGACAATTAACAGAGTTTGTCAAGGAAAAGTGGTCAAGAGGTGAACGGTCCTTCGACAGGCTCAGGACAGGTAAGCGGTAAACGGTAAGTAATTAAAATAACTCAAAGTAACGAATCAACAAGCTTCGCAATCCCAC
>PPDG01000182.1 GCA_002899795.1 Desulfobacteraceae bacterium
CACGCAGTTGGTGGGAAGCGGGTCGTAGTAATAAGAAAGATTGCCCTCGTGTGGACGGCCGCCTTTTATGGTGCCGCTTTCCACGCGACGAAGTCCGCAATAGCCCACACCGCCTTCGGGGATTCTGCATTGATGCAGACAAAGCTGGCAGGTGATACCGGTCTCTGCCCGGGGAGGTTGTTCAGGAAGCCCATATGGTTTCCGGGTGCGATGGTGAACCTTTTTGATTTCCGGCCACACTGCCTCAAAATGGGCCCGGATACAATCTGCGCAGAAGCCTATTACAGTGGAGATCGTTGGACCGCTTTTGCCGCAATGACGGCAAGAGCCCATACGAACGTGGTCGTATTCAAAGAATCCTTTTCCACTGCCGTTCATGCTCCATGCCTCTGTCTAGTGCTTGGCTTGTAACCCAATTTTATAGCTGAAGCTTTTCGAAGAAAAGCTGCAAAGCAGCATCTCTGGTTTTTTCAGTTATGGAAACCAGTGAAACATCATCTCTTTTTTTGATGGATTGTATGAAGCGGTCACCCTTTATGGCAACTGAACCAATGACCAGGTTAGCTGAAGAGAGTACCTTGATGAGAGTCTCTTTGAAGAGTCGAGAGAAACATTCCATTTTTCCAATCTCATCAACCACCACGATCTGATCCGGCGTAGAAGGAAGCATGGAAGGTACTGCAATCTGGTCTAGATCCTCTAGTCTCACTCTGTATTTACCCACCCTGAATCTACTCTTTATGTCCTGATGCGCTAACACTCCGGTCTTTCCTTCAAGTGTGGTAATGGAAAAACCCACCCGTCGGCCCTTCTCCCTGAGTTCTTGGGTAAAGAATCCGGTTGCCGGTCTGCTGATCCCCTGGGCCACCTTTTCTATCAAAGTTGATTTACCCGAGCGAGGTGGCCCGGTAACGAGAATATTATTAGCTGGCACCTAAACTCTCCTGGTTGTGGCCGTAGCTCGCTGCTGAAAAAGTTTCCTTTCAATGTCATTCTGAGCCCTTCGGCAAGCTCAGGACATGCTCCGCGAAGAATCTCGCCGCCAGCAGCATCAACACCTTAAGAGATTCTTCGTCGCCTGCCGCTCCTCAGAATGACTTACTTGGGAGCTTTTTCAGCAGCCTTTTGAGAATATTAGGCAAAAAGATAAGATGAAAGTCAATCTGAGAATTGTTAAGGTGACTAATTCGCGGATGTGTACTAGTGGGCGAAAGGGGAGGGGGTAGGGGAGGATGAAAAAAATTGTGGAGTTGAGCAAGCAAAATCCCGTAAACTACAACCAGCTAATTCACTGGTATTGAAAAACCTCCGATCAGTCGGATCGCGGGAAGGACAGGAAGGCTTTCTATGGACGTTAGACTGGAGAATCTTCTGGCTGACAAGATGAATCTGCAACGGATTCTCGATAGCCTCATGGAAGGCATTATCGCTCACGACAAGGAAAGGCGCATCCTTTTCTTCAATAGAGCCGCTGAAAAAATAACCGGATACGACCGGGAGGAAGTCTTGGGAAGGGACTGCCACGACGCCTTCGGGTCACCGTTTTGCGGCGGCCGTTGCTCCTTTTGTGGCGAACCGCCCAATTCCTGGACCAATGTTGACTACCCTCTCAACCTTGTTACCAAAGAGGGCAGTTCCCGGCGGATTGAGATGTCGGTTACCGGCATGACTGATGAAACCGGCTGTTTCACTGGTGTGCTTGCTGCCTTTCGAGATGTGACCGATCTGATCGGGCTGCAAATCAGGCTAGGCCAGATTACCAGTTTTGCCGGCATCATTGGCCAAGATCACAAGATGCTACAGATCTTCGAGCAGATCAGAGAATTGGCTACCAACGACTACCCGGTGCATATAATGGGGGAGACCGGTACCGGCAAAGAGTTGGTAGCGGCCGCCATTCACAATGAGAGCCGACGGGGCGGGGGACCATTTGTTCCCATCAACTGTGGTGCCCTGCCGGAGGGCGTGCTTGAAAGCGAGCTTTTCGGACATGTCAAAGGTGCATTTTCCGGTGCGATCCGCGACAAGAAAGGTCGCTTTGAATTGGCCGATGGGGGGACCATCTTTTTGGATGAAGTGGTGGACCTGACAAAGAGCATGCAGGTAAAACTTCTCCGCGTCCTCCAGGAAGGAACCTTCGAGCGTGTAGGCGGCGAAAAGACAGTCTCTGTGGACGTAAGGGTTATCAGTGCTGCCAACCGCGACCTGAAGCGTGAGGTGGAGAGGAAGAATTTCCGTGAAGATCTCTACTATCGACTAAACGTGGTGCCCGTTGAGTTGCCGCCACTGCGCACGCGCAAAAATGACATTCCTTTGCTGGCTGAGGAGTTTTTAAGACAAGCGAGCGAACAAGGGCAGAAAACGGCTGGTCTTTCCAAGAAAGCCCTCTCCATGATGATGGACTATCTCTGGCCAGGGAATGTGCGAGAACTGCAGAACGCCCTCCACTATGCTCTGGTGAAATGTAAAGG
>PPDG01000597.1 GCA_002899795.1 Desulfobacteraceae bacterium
CGGATTGCGGATTGCGGAATGGAGAAAGGCGCAAGCCTTAGGGCGCAGGGCGTAAGGCGATGTGGTTCACTTACCTTCGGCGTCATTAGGTCATTACGCTCCGCTGTCATTCGTTGTAATAGGTAGGAGCCTTCAAATCGCAAGCGAAGCTTGCTCCTACAGGACGTTGTGAAAATAAGCTGAGAGCTGAAAGCTAACCTGAACCTGCTCAACCGGCTAAACAGGCAGAGGGAATAGAGCATAGAGAAAGGTTGTAATTGCGGACGTTATTGTTTATATATCTCTGAACTTTTGTTTTTGCGATCATAGGACCACACACTGAGGTCCGTGGAAGCCAATGCAGCCTCTTTCGGCCTTAATATCCGACCTTCTGTTTTTACCCTACCTCTTCCACCTCAAATGCAATCACCATTTCGTTTGTTTCAGTGCGAATGGAAAGGGCGGTCTCATCAGCCGGCATTGGCCGAACAGATAAAGATGGAGATGCAAAACCAACGGCACGAAGTTTGCTTAAATTTTAAAAGGATTGGAGAGATGGAGCACTGGAGAAGTGGAGTAATGGAAGCTATAAGGCCTGGGTATTCCTAGATTTTAGAGATAATGCAGCACTCCAATACTCCAACACTCCAATACTCCAGCTACGATTGCACCCTCTACAATGGTGGATCGGGGTTAGGGCGTATTGAACTTCTTGAACCGTCATATTGGAAAGAGGGGAGGGTATCCCGTTATGCAAACTGAAAAACCAAGAGCCAACCCAATGATTGTACTCCGGGAGGAGTTTGATGACTGGGCTGTTCTTTTTGATCCTGATTCGGGCGATGCCTTTGGCCTCAATCCCATAGGCGTGCACATCTGGAAGCGATTAGATGGTAATCATGCGGTCAAAGACATTTTGAGGGATTTGCAAGAGGGTTACGAAGATGTGCCGGACGAGGCAGAGGGCGATCTCCAGGAGTTCATTGAGGATCTGGTCCAGCGTGGATTAGTAGGGTACGAGATTTAGCCCGGATATTTCATGAATAACTTGCTGCGACCACGGATATGGCCATCCTTCCTGGCGTCCTCGGGTGTCGGCCCCTGCGACGTAACGTTCAGGTACGCCTCGGAACCAATCCCGCGGTACCGCGGGACGGTTGCCAGGTGGCACAACCATCTTCGTGGTCTCGCGACAGCAGTTCATGAAATATCCGGGCTAGAAGGATTGATCCGGTCATGAAATTAATGAGAACCCCCAGATCTGTGGATCTCTCCGTAACGAACCGGTGTAATCTGCAATGCACCTATTGCAGCCATTTCACCAGTGCGGGCGATGTGAGCCAAGATCTCCCCAAAGAGGAATGGCTCCAATTCTTCGAGGAATTGAATCGCTGTGCGGTCATGAACGTGACTCTTCAGGGAGGGGAGCCCTTTTGTCGGAAAGATTTGCAGGAACTTATTGAAGGCATTGTCCGCAACCGGATGCGATTCAATATCCTGAGCAATGGAACACTTATTACTGATGAAATGGCGGCTTTTTTGGCTTCAACCGGGCGCTGTGATGGAGTGCAGGTCTCTATTGATGGCTCAATTCCGATGACTCACGATGCTTGCCGAGGCGAAGGGAATTTTTGCAAAGCGATGCGAGGCATCAAGTCCCTCCAGAAATATAACGTTCCTGTTCCCGTCCGGGTGACCATTCACAAACATAACGTAAGAGATCTTGAAAACGTTGCCAGGCTTCTTTTGGAAGAGGTTGGTCTTCCCGGCTTTTCCATCAATGCTGCCTCCCATATGGGGCTTTGCCGGCAGAATGCCAAACAAGTCCAGCTTACTGCGGAAGAACGTTCATTGGCCATGGAAACCCTTTTAAAACTCGAGAAAAAATACAATGGGCGCATCGGCGCAACTGCGGGTCCCTTGGCGGAGGGGAAAGATTGGCTCGAGATGGAAAAGGCCTGTCAGCAAAAGAGTGAAACGATATCAGGGCGCGGTCATCTCAGTGGTTGCAATGGACCGATGAGTCAATTCGCTGTGCGTGCCGACGGGGTCATGACTCCATGCATTCAAATGAGCCACATTGAGTTGGGTCGGATCAACAAGGATGATCTCCAGGAAGTTTGGCAGCAAAATTCCGAACTGAAAAGGCTACGGGAGCGGCACAAAATTCCATTGAGCGCTTTCGAATTTTGCCAGGGGTGCGCTTACATAAACTATTGTACGGGTAACTGCCCTGCACTGGCATATACGATTTTAGGTAAAGAGGATCATCCAAGCCCGGACGCATGCCTGAAGCGATTCCTTGAGGCCGAGGGCAGACTACCGGAGAGGATTTTTTAACCGCAGAGAGCGCAGAGAACGCAGAGATGTCGAAGCCAAGTGTTGAAAAAATGGAAAAAGAACAAGAAAACCACAAATACCCCTTGAACCAGATCTACTTTTATCTGACCGAGGGGTGTAATTTGCGCTGTCGGCATTGTTGGATA
>PPDG01000293.1 GCA_002899795.1 Desulfobacteraceae bacterium
TAAATGCTTTTGCTAACCACGGAGACACGGAGAGCACAGAGGAAACTATATTTTTTGCCCGATCGGGAGACCCGCCCGCCTCGCCTGAGCGGCTCGCGATGGCGGGCAGGCGGCGATCGGGCAAACCGGGAACCCGCCCGAAGGGTTGGACTCCAAGCGAAGCGCGGAGAAAAGAAATCAGCCCTCAGCGCACGATCTAGTAACCGGGTGGCTTCATGTCAACGGTTGGCGCTAGGCTAAAGAGCTTTCGCCGTAGGCGGAGGCTCTTTTCCCTGGCCGTCGGCTCCCGGCCAGGGAAAAAACACCATCCTCTGTGTCCTCTGTGCCTCTGTGGTAAATCTTCAATCTCCTTAATTTCGACTCAAATCAATCATCTCGATGCGGTTGTTTGCATCAGGGTACTTGGGCGATGGTCCTGTAGACAAAACGACGAAGTCTCCATCTACCCCGTGCGACCTCAGCCATTCACGAGCGAAGTCGTTCCAGACCTCAGGAGGATCGGGCTCAAAGACCGGGTATATGCCGTAAGAGAATGTGAGCTGTTGGCAGATTCTCTCTTCAGAGCTTACAGCAGCTATCCAAACCGGCAGCCTGAATCGGGCAATGCTTCTCGCTGTTCCACCGGTCAAACTCGGCACCAAAACCAAGGCGGGTGCAACACGCTCCACAATGGTCTCAACGCTCATGGTTAGTAGATCTCTCGTGCTGATATCGCGTTTATGGTCATACTCTTTCAGGGTTGTTCGCGCCCTAAGACTTGGGCGATAAGGCTCAATTTCCGCGGCGATCTTGGCCAGCATGGCAACAGCGTCCACTGGATACTTGCCCATTGCCGACTCTTCCGAAAGCATGACGCAGTCAGTCCCATCCAGGATAGCGTTGGCAACATCAGTGGACTCCGCCCGGGTAGGCCGGCGGTTCCTTACCATGGATTCCAACATCTGGGTGGCAGTGATCACCGGTTTACCCAGCAGATTTGCTCGACGTATTAATTCTTTCTGGGCAACGGCGATCCGCTCGATGGGTATTTCCACCCCCAGGTCTCCCCGGGCCACCATAATACCGTCTGCGGCCTCAAGGATGTCGTCTAGGTGATCGCGCGCCCTCGAGCGTTCAAGTTTGGCGATGATAAAGGGATTGTGGCCCAACGCCTTGGCAGCGTTGCGAACGGCCTCAATGTCGGCAGCGGATTCGACAAAGGATTGACTTACCGCGTCCAGCCCCTGCTCCATGGCAAACTTGAGACACTCGTGATCACGATCGGTGAAGGCGCTGATGCCAAGATCAATGTCGGGCAAATTGAGTCCCTTGCGGGAGCGCAGCTCCCCTCCAACAAGGACTAGACACTGAACATCGTCACCCTCCACCTTGACTACCTCGAGCTCGATGAGACCATCGTTGAGAAACAGAGTGTCCCCTGGGTTCACTGCTTTGGGTAACCCGGCAAAACTCATGGAAACTCGCTTATTGTCTCCCACGATTTTTTCGGTGGTAAGTGTGAAAGAATCTCCTGGGACCAACTCAATAGGTTCTTCAGCCAGTTGCCCGATACGCATCTTGGGGCCGGGCAGGTCAGCCATAATTGCCACGCGCTTTCCCACCGCGCGAGAAGCGGCTCTGATGTTGCCGATCATTTTTTTGTGACTATCAAAGTCGCTATGGGAAAAGTTGAGGCGTGCCACGTTCATGCCGGCCCGGATAATCTTCTCGAGCATGTCTAAAGACTCCGAAGCAGGGCCTATGGTACACACTAGTTTGGTCTTGTTGACTGGGAGTTTCATGGAGTTTTCTCCTGAAATCCCCCCACCCGCCTTTCATAAAGGGGGGCTGGAAGAAGTGGTTAAGTATTAGCTGAGCTAAGTATCTTCTGGAGAATAGCCTTTGTTATCATGTAGGTGGGTCGAATCCCTTCCGTCCCCAGGGCGCCTGAAGCAAGGGTCTGACCACTCTTGAGTGGGTTGTCAGAGGCATAGTAAGCGTATCTTACTTTTACGTCCTTTGAGATGTGGCCTCGAATAATCGCCGCGTCGATTGCACGTTGGTAATGGCCGCCTTCCATCTCCAAACCTACTGCTTTCCAGCTTGTTGTCATAAACTTTTCGAGTATATCCCGGTTTTGAAGGGAAGTGCCGAGAACCGTTATGATAGGACCAACGTAAATGTCTACGGAATTGTCAAAATCCTCCTCATTCAGATCGTTATTCACCATGTAGTTGTCTGCCTGTCCCTCGAGAACATGGGCTGTTGCCAGCATTATGTCGCCCTTTTTCCCGGGTAGTATGCCTGCCTTGCCCATAACAGAAATGGATTGAACATTCAGTGCTTTAGTTGAACCATCTCTATCCAAAGGTTGCAATAGTTCATCCATCAACTCGAACGCCTGGCTGCCGAAGGCATAATCCATTATCAGAAGCACTGGCTTCTGGTCTTTTATCATTCGGCTGCTGATTTTGATTTTGGGATGGAAGGCAACAGAGGTGAGTTCGGAAGTGTCTATTATCTGCCAGTCTATTTGTGCCCCACTTTTATCCTCGATCTCTGAGAATCCATGCTTTCTGGCGAAATCTTTCACCTGTTTTCCGTTTTGCCGCAAGTCGCTTATAAAGCCATACAAATCTTTTGCATGCTTCTTTTGCATACCGGCGGCAGCTGCACCATGGCCGTAGAGCAAATTGACAACACTATGTAGGTTCGCACTAATTATATGTAAGGGTCGATCTTCGAGTTTTAAAGCACACAACTTGTCTTTTATTGTTGCTGCCCACTTCTTTCCATAGACTTGATGAATGATTTCGTCGACTAAAGAAGGTCTGAAGTAAACCGCTACCTTATTGTTTTCACTGACCTCTTTCTCTCTCGATTTGCCCAATCTATAGATGATGTTGAAAAGGCCGCTGTTGGTGTTTGACTCTTTTTTGGCTCTTTCCAAATATTCATACGTCTGTTTGGTCTCACGATACGTTCTACCCAGCAGCATACTTAAGTTCCAGATCTCTTTCTCGAGTTCTTCCTTTCCCAGTTCACCGCTACCATGTACATGTCTCTCCAGTTCCAACCACTCCCTAGTGGGATTACCTTCCTCATCCCTCGTCTTACTGTATATGTGCTTGGCTTCTATATAGAGAAAGGTCAAATGGGTGAGAATGTCATAGATCTCACTAATTCCCCGCGTGACTACAAAGCTCATTTCGTCCGAGCCTACTCTGTAGGAGATTCTGCGTCTATTGGGTGGTTGGATCTTTTCGAATGAGGTACCTTCGAGGGCATCCTGTACTGTCATGACGAACCGGCTACATTCTTCTATGCCCCTTGGAAGTCTGTCTAAAATGTATTCTAATCCTTTAAGTTCTATCCTTCTGGGATCATTCATGCTTCCGTAGATCTCAGGACTGAGGGTTCTCAAGGCATCCTCCAGCGCCTGGCCGGACGTAGCCGACAAGCTATAGTGTCCCCTGAGTATAAGGGCATGGGCGATGGCCATAAACTTCCTGATGGCTACTCTGCCCGTGTGAGCTCTGGTTACTTCTTGCATGGTAGTATTCCTCTCAATTCAAAAATCAGAGAATCCAGTAGCCAGTAGCCAGAATTGAAGCTCCCTGCAGCACGCTGCAGGGAATCTTCGAAATGTAAGGAAGAGATCCCATTTTACTGTAATTCGTTCGCCAACCCCGCAGCAAGTGCGGGGATGAGCTCACTGTAGCATTTTCAGGAGAAAAGAAAACAAGATTGAGTTCCTCTCAACTGCACTAACTACTTCTGGGTGGTGCCTAGTGCCTACTGCTTACTGCCTAGCTGAAACGTCTGCCCGCCTGTCCCGTGCGTAGACACGGGGAGCTTGTCGCGGGATTGTCAGCTGTAATCTGCCTGCTGTCGTCTGTCGTCTGTCATCTGTCGTCTGATTTCTGACACCTGAAACTAGGCCTCAGCCAGTGTCGTTCCCATCCCTCTAAGATCCTCCACGGCCCGCTTTATTCTTTCGCACATGGCCTCTTCGGCAATTTTCAAATAGACGCGTGGATCATACTTCTTTTTATCTCCAACTTCCCCATCTACTTTGATCACACCGTCGTAGTTCTTCAGCATGTGGTCTGCTATGGGACGGGTAAAGGCGTACTGGGTGTCTGTGTCAATGTTCATCTTCACCACACCGCAATCAAGGGCTTCTCGAATCTCATCCAGGGATGAACCGGACCCCCCGTGGAATACAAAATAAAACTTGCCTTCCTCACCGTAAGCCTGCACCAAAGCCTGTTGACCGTCCTTTAAAATCGACGGTTTGAGTTTGACGTGACCTGGCTTGTAGACCCCGTGCACATTGCCGAAGGTCGCAGCCACCAAGTAGCGCGCGCCTTTCACTTCATTCATCCTGCCGGCAGCCTCCAGCAGGTCTTCAGGGGTGCTATAGAGCTTTTCAGCATCCCCTTCGCCACTGACCCCATCCTCTTCACCGCCCACCACACCTACTTCAATTTCCAGAATGATCTCATTCTTGTGACAGCGCTCTAACAATGGAACGGCTATGTCCAGGTTCTCCTCCAAAGGAAGGGCACTTCCATCAAACATGTGGCTGTTGAAGAGATTTGGCATCCCGGCAGCCCGACGCTTCTCTGTCTCCTCGATGAGGGGAAGGACGAAGGTGGCAAGCTTGTCTGCCTGACAGTGGTCTGTGTGAAGGGCAACATAGATGCCGTAGCGCTCTGCAGCCCGCTGTACGTGTTCGGCAATTGAAATGGCCCCCAGGGCCATGTCCTTGACCGACAAACCTGATGCAAATCCACCACCCCCGGTTGAGACCTGTATGATTCCATCGCTCCGACACTCGGCCAGACCTCTTAAAACAGCATTGGCTGTGGTTAAGGAAGTGACGTTTATTGCCGGGTAGGCAAATTTCTTCTCCCGCGCTCTATCGAGCATCTTGCAGTAGGTTTCATAATCAGCAACAGGCATTACAACTCCTTTCGATTTCGGATTTCAGATTGGAAAAAATGGAATGCAAATCAAGAACTCTATTTGAATTCCGCATTCCGCAATCTACAATCTAAAATCTGCAATGTATTTACTTCTTTTTCTTTAGCTGATCCGCCACGGCCTGAGTGGCTGCCTTTACCGCTTCAGGGTCGCCCAGATAATAGTGCCGAATTGGAGCAAGATCGTCATCAAGTTCGTAGACCTGTGGAATCCCCGTGGGGATGTTGATCCCGACAATGTCTTCATCCGAAACATTGTCCAGATACTTGACCAGGGCACGAAGGCTGTTCCCGTGCGCGGCAATGAGCACGCGTTTGCCGGCTTTCACATCCGGCGCAATGGATTCGTGCCAGTAAGGCAGAAAACGGGCAACTGTGTCTTTGAGGCATTCTGTCAAGGGGATCTCATCAGGACTGAGACCTGCGTAACGTGGGTCCTTACCGGGATAACGCTCGTCATCGGGGCTTAAGGCGGGCGGTGGTACATCGTAGCTACGGCGCCAGATGAGGGTTTGCTCAGCTCCGTGGCGTTCAGCGGTTTCCGCCTTGTTAAGCCCTTGAAGTGCTCCATAATGGCGCTCATTGAGATGCCAGCTACGGTACACCGGTATCCACATGAGATCCATTTCTTCGAGAACAATCCAGAGAGTTTTGATCGCCCGTGAAAGCATCGATGTATGGGCGACGTCAAAGACGTACCCTTCCTGGCGGAGGGTGCGACCAGCCTCTGTGGCCTCCTGGATACCCTTTTCGCCGAGTGCAACATCGGTCCATCCGGTAAAGCGGTTTTCTCGATTCCACTCGCTCTCACCGTGTCGAAGAAGTACTAGTTTCTTCATGCTATCATCTCCGCAAGCCTTCAGCGATCAGCTCTCAGCCGTCAGCTAAAAGAATAAAATACTCCACGAAACCTAGGTTCAAGAACTCAGCTTGGTTGAGTTAATTCAGCATTTCTGACAACCCTGCCATAAGACGGCTCAGATGGACACAGCCCCTGAACCCAGAGTCGTTGGAACTAGCAAGCTGATCGCTGAACGCTGACAACTGATAGCTTTTTAATACCCCAGCTCGCTTGCTGCCTCCCTCAGAACCGCAGCGCTTTTTACGAGTAACACACGTTCCTCTTCTGAGAGCGTGGGCTCCAGGGTATCAATGATACCCTGGGCGCCGACAACCTGTTGAAGAGAGAGGCTTACGTCCTCTAAACCCTCGATCCCTTCGACGGGCATGGAAAGGGTAAGCACCGCGCGCTCATCGTCACGAATGGCGCGGGCTATGCGAGCAAGCCCGGCTCCAATCCCATAATAGGTCGCCCCCTTTCCTTCAATAATCCGATAGGCTGCGTGACGGACCCCGTCATCTATACGAGATTTGACCTCTCCAGTGAGGTTGCTACCTCTCTGCTCGGCAAAGTCATACAGGGGCACCCCCCCCACTTTGGCGCTGGACCAGGCCAGTACTTCAGAGTCGCCGTGCTCGCCCAAAACATAAGCGTGGACCGAGTGCGGCGCGATCCCGAGATATTCTCCCAGAAGTGTACGGAACCGAGCCGTGTCAAGAATGGTCCCGGAGCCGATGACCTGCCCTGCGGGTAACCCGGAGAACTTCGCAACCACGTGCGTCATCACGTCCACCGGATTGGAAGCAATGAGAAGGATGGTTTCCGGTGTCGATGCGAGAACCTGAGGGACAACTTGCTGGAATATCTTGGTGTTTCGCTCCAGAAGGTGCAGCCTGGTCTCCCCTGGTTGCTGGCTCACACCGCAGGCCAGTATGACTAGTTCAGCCCCTTTGAGTTGCGCGTAGTCGCCGGCAATGATCCGCACCGGTTTAGCGAAAGGGGTTGAATGGAGGATGTCCTCAGCTTGAGCCTTGGCCAGGGCCTCATTGATATCAACGAGAACGATGTCACTTGCCGCACCCATAAGTGTCATGGCATATGCGGCCGAACTGCCAACATACCCGCATCCTACAATGCCTACTTTCATGGTCGTTTGCACCTTCCTTATTAGCTGTCGGCGGTCAGCTTTCAGCTATCACTTCCCCCTCCCCCTTACCCCCTCCCGCCAGGGGAGGGGGAGATAAAGAGGTGCTTAATGAGGCTCCTCCCTGTCCAAGATCCCGCTCTTGAAGCGGGGCCGGGGGAGGCTACCACTCATCTCCCTCCCCCTTGACGGGGGAGGGTTAGGGTGGGGGTGACTGACGGTTGAACTATTGAACAATCTTAAAAAGACTTCTTTACTCTTCCTTTTTCGGGGCCTTCTTCTTTGGCTCTTTCTCTTCCTCTTTTCCAAGCTCAAGTATGCGTTTGGCGTATTCCTTTTTCAAATTGTTAAGGTATTTCTTATCGATGGTCCCTTTCCAGGTGGTTATTTCGGTAAATCTCTTGGGGATCTTTACTGCTGCCGGATCAAAACCTGTGGCCAGCCTGAGTCGCCAGCGGAGTTTTTGAATATGCTGCGCCACCTGGTGCATATTGTCGGCCAGAGTTGTGTATCCCAGGGAATTCAGGCAATTTGCCAGCAACTCATCCGTATACACTTCACGGGCAAAAAGGCAGGCAACCATTGAGGTCAAGAGCACCCGGCCCTGTTCATCACGCAGCAGAAATTTCACCGCTTCTTCCACGTTCTTCTCTTCATGTTTCTGATCAAAAGAATAGCCGCCGCTGTCCAAGTGAGAATGCCTGAACCCCAGAGCCTGGGAAGTGAAAAAGACCTCGCCCGTGGCATAGCCCCCCATCTCCTGTCCCAGCACGCAGGCGAAATCTTCCCCGCCGTATTGCTCAGCTGCCTTCAAGGTTCCCTGCGCTAGAAGGCGATAGAAATCATTGGAACCCAATCCTAAATGTTGCATGGCCTCCTTGTATCCTGCGGCATCATCAAATTTCAGCGGTACCAGCGTCTCTTTCTCCGATATGATGCCCTTGTCCAACGCTTCCGTTGCCCATGCCAGTGCTACCCCCGCCGACATCACGTCCAGACCCATTTTTTCTACCATGTCAATGATGCTAAGAACACTAAAGGCATTTGTCATCCCCAGCATGGAACCAGTGGCGAAGATTGGTTCGTGGTCATAGGAGACCTGGCGGTAGAGATATTGGTTGGGCTCCATGAACTTTTCGCGCACAAAACCGATATGGATACAGCCCACGGGACATCCCGCGCAAGCGGTGTTGCGCAACAATGTATCGTCGGCAAAGGTTTCACCGGTGATGCCTTTAATGTTCGGATCAGTGGTTTGCTGCAGGTTTTTGATGGGTAAAGCCTTGATCGCGTTCAGAACGGCCACGTTAACAGGGGTGCCCAGATTGTGATACTTGTCCATCATGTCGGTGGTGGTGAGTTGCTTGTGCACTTCCTCGAAGAGCTCTGCATACTCTTTGCCCTCAGGGAGGTCGAATACGCCATCGCCCTGAATCGCAATGGCCTTGAGATTCTTGCTTCCCATAACTGCACCACCGCCGAGTCTGCCGAAGTGACGGTAGGTATCCACCGTTATACATGCATAGGCTGAAAGGTTTTCTCCTGCTGGTCCGATACGAAAGATTGACCGATGGCCTGCGCCGCCAATCATCTTGCGAAGCATCTTTCCAGATCTCTGCAAGTCAATTCCCCGCATATAGTGAACGTCAATGAGCTCGAGATGGCGCGAGCCAATTGAGAGGCAACTTAGTCTTTCAGCCTTGCCGGTGACGACCAAGCCGTCCAGGTCAGCAAAGCGGAGGGAAAGGGCCGACCGCCCTCCGGCGTGGCTTTCTCCGTACTGGTTATGGTAGGGCGACTTGAAACCACACACGGTCTTACTCATGAGAGGGAAATAGCCGGTAAGTGGTCCGATGGTGAAAATGAGAGGCTGCTCCGGGTCGTCCCAAGGTTTGTCAGGGTGACCATATTTGTTAAACAGCAATGCTGCCAGCCCACTACCACCGGCCTCCGTATCACGACCTTCCAGCGTAACCACTTTACCCTTGCCGGTGGCGAGATCCACGGTGAGTATCCTGAAATGATCCCTGATCATGGGGCCACCTCCTTTCCCTCTTCTTCAGGTGAGGGCTCAGCCGGAACCTCCGCCATCTCCAAACAATCATGGGGGCAGAATGGCACACACTGTCCGCAGTGGATGCAGACAAAGGGCTCGGTAGTGGCGTCAAGGTAAATGGCGTCAACAGGGCATGCCGCGGCACATTCTCCGCACTGTATGCAGAGTTTCCTTTTGACAAGCACCCCTCCGCCTTTGCGTTGGAAAAAGGCGCCTGTAGGGCAGGCCAGTGCACAAGGCGCTGGATTGCAGGCAAGACAAGGCTTTGACTCAAAACCAGTTGATAAGCCGCCTGATGACACAATTCGAATACCCGCCGTGTCCCAAGACAACCGCTTGTTCACCAGCCGGGCACAGGCCAATGAGCAAGCGTGACAGCCGATGCACCGCTCCATGTGTGGGGTTGTAAGAATCTTTGCGGTTTTCATGTGAACTCCTCTTCATCTGTTATTAGCTGAGTAGGCATTGTCTTCGTAGGGGAGGGGTTTACCTGCCCGCCATCGCTCTCGCTCAGGCGAGGCGGGCGGGTCCCCTCCCGCCGAGCCCCTCAAAATAACCGCTGCCGGGCGGGGGTAAACCCCGCCCCTACATTTTCGATTTAACCCAAACCACCGCTTTCGTCATTCCGGAATTCGCCGAAGGCGGATATCCGGAATCCAGAAAAACAGAATGCTTAATGATGCCTGGATTCCCGCCTTCGCGGGAATGACAAACAAGAGACTTGCTTTGGGATTTAACCAGCAGCAACCTGAAATCCCACATCCCACATCTCAAATCCGAAATCCACAATCCGAAATCCGCAATCGAATTACTCCATCACTCCGCTTTAACAGACAAACCTCTCTATCCTCGCCGGGATAACCTTCAAAGCCGGCATTCTGGCATGGGGGTCCAATGGCACTGCACTCATCAATGTATTTACATTTGGCTTGTCAAAGTGAATGGGGATGAAAAGGTATCCACTTGATACCTCCTCGGTAACCGCCAACTTTGTGGTTATGGTGCCGTAAGGGCTCGTCACTCGGACCTGGTCGCCGTCGGCAAGGGCTGATTTCCCGGCATCGTCGGGGTGAATTTGTACAAATGATTCAGATGCCACCTTCATGAGCCTTTTTGACCGCCTCGACATCTCCCCGGTATTGAAGTGAGCAAGCAAACGTCCTGTAATAAGGACGTAAGGGTACTCAGCCGTTGGTTCCATAAGGCTTTGGGGAAGACGAGCGGGAATAAATCTCGCCCGTCTGTCACTAAAAGCAAAGCCGTCGTCGTAAAGGGCTGGCGTACCAGGATGGGATTCGTCATAGCAAGGCCAGAAGATGCCTCCCATTTCCTTCAACCTGCTGTAGGTCACACCGCTAAAAATAGGTGCCGCCTGCCGAATTTCTTCCCAAATTGCCTCCGTTGAACGGTAATCCCAGTTATGTCCCATGGCGTTCGCCATCTGCTGAATGATCTTCCAGTCCTCTCTCGCCTCTCCCGGTGGTTTGAGACCATCAGAAGTGTGTTGGATCCGTCTAGCCGCGTTTGTATATGTTCCCTCCTTCTCACCAACCACGGCGGCGGGCAGAACTATATGCGCATGCTTTGCCGTCTTGGTTAGAAAGATGTCTTGCACTATAAGAAGTTCCAGCCGCTGCATCATCCAGGAGACAAAACTCGACTGGGGCTCTGACATGACAGGATTTTCCCCCACTACGTATAAAGCTCGGATTTTACCGGAGGCTATCTCGTGAATCATCTCTGGGGCAGCCAGCCCAGGGTTGGCCGATATCTCTCTGTCCCATATTGCTCCCAGATGAAGCCGTGCCGCCTCATCATCAACCGACATGTGCCCTGGCAATAGATTCGGCAGCGCTCCCAGGTCACACGCACCTTGAACATTATTCTGGCCGCGCAAGGGTGCCACACCGCATCCGGCTTTGCCAATGTTGCCGGTGAGCAGGGCCAGATCAATGAGGGCAGAAACGTTGTCGGTACCGTGGGCATGTTGCGTTAGTCCCATTCCCCAGATGAAAATAGTCTTCCTGCCGCGGATCAGCTCAGCCGCCTTGTTTAAATCCGCACGCTTCACCCCGGCCCTTTTACAGGCATCTTTTACGTCAACTTCCTCCAGGTATTTCAACGTTGCATCAAAGCCGATGGTGCGAGATCTACAGAAATCCTCATCATGCCAGCCTTTGGAATAGATGATTTTACCCAGGGCGTTGATCCAGAAAATATCGGTGCCGGGTCTTACCTTGAGGTGAACTTTGGCGTCCTTAGCCAAACCAGTGGTCCTTGGATCTACCAGAATGAGGTTAATTTCACCCTTTTTGGCCCTCTTTCTCAGTCTTTGCCAGATAATCGGGTGGGTGGCACTCGTATGAGCCCCAACCAGGACTACGGTTTCGGTGGCCATGCCGTCCCGGTAAAAGGTGCTCACCGCTCCGAAGCCTAACTGTTTTTTGAGGGCTACCTCCGAGGGACCGTGACATAACCGGGCGCAGTTGTCTATGTTGTTATTACCGATGACAACGCGCTGAAACTTTTGGGTGAGATAGATCTCCTCGTTGAGAATCTTGCTGCTCGAGAGCATTCCCACTCGGCCCCGTCCGTACTTTTTGATGACCTTTTTCAATTCTCTGGCGGCTCGACCGATGGCCTCATCCCAGGTAGCTTTCACCAGCTTGCCCCCCTTGCGGATAAGGGGGTGTGTGAGCCGTTCTTTGCTGGTCACAAGTTCATGGATGGCAAAACCTTTGACGCAAAGGTACTTGTCATTCAATGTCTTGTTTCTGCCGGAAGCGCTGCTCTTGACCGGAATTCCCTTATCGTCAAGCTGCAACTCCAGGTTGCAGCCCACCCCGCAGTATGGACATATGATGGGGACTGAATTAGACATCAACACTCCTTCCTCAATCTGCCTCCAATCTGCAATCTTAAATCTACAATCTACTTGAATCCTTTGGATTCAAGTAATTCCTTCGTCTGCTGAGCAATCTCCAGTTCCTCATTGGTCGGAATCACAAATAAGGCGACCGAACTCTCGGGCTTATTGATTTGCAGTGGCCCCTCGTGTTCTTGTTTGTTTTTTTTCGGATCGAGTACAATTCCAAGCCGCTCTAATTTTTCGCAACACCGTTCCCGGATCTCGATATCGTGTTCGCCAATGCCAGCGGTGAAGACGAGACCGTCCAGATGACCCAATATGGCAGAATAGTTTCCAATGTATTTTTTTATTCGATATACGAACATATCCAGGGCCAACTGAGCTCGCATATCTCCTTCCGTCGCCTTTCTGTGAATGTCTCGCATGTCATTGAGACCGCAAATCCCTTTAAGCCCGCTTTCATGAGTGAGAACATGATCCAATTCCTCAATGGTCATATCATTGCTCTTGGCCAGGTAGATTATAATTCCAGGATCGATATTGCCGGAGCGCGTTCCCATAATGATTCCCGCCACTGGAGTCATCCCCATGGAAGTGTCAACGCTCCTTCCCCTTTCAATGGCGCAGGTGCTGGCACCGCTGCCTAGATGTATGGTCATCAGGTTCAATTCATCCAAGGGTCTGCCCATGAGTTTGGCCGCCTCTTTGGCCACATATTTGTGCGAGGTGCCGTGAAAGCCGTAACGTCGAACCCCCAGTTCTTCGTAGTACTCGTACGGCAGTGAGTAGTGAAAGGCGTGAGGTGGCATAGTCTGATGAAAGGCCGTGTCAAAGACTGCCACCTGCTGTGTTTGAGGCATAAGAGTCTGGGCAACCCGAATACCCATCAAATTGGCGGGATTGTGCAGCGGGGCGAGGGGAATGTTTTCCTCAATGGCCCGGATAACCTCATCGTTTATCAAGACGGGTTCATGAAATCTTTCCCCTCCATGCACCACGCGGTGGCCAACTGCGAGGATTTCAGCAGCATCCTCTATGACCCCATGGTCTTTGTCGGTAAGCAGACTTACGATGGTATTCATGCCTGCTTTATGATCTGGAATAGGTTCTTGCTTGACGATCGTCAGTTCTTCTTCCGTGTCGGGAGACTTATTGTGGGTGACCTTCCCCTGGGGTTCACCAATACGCTCGGCAAGGCCCGAGACCATGGCCACCTCGTCTTCCATGTCAAATAATTGGTACTTGATGGAGGAGCTCCCACAATTTATGACCAGGATCTTCATTTTTGTTTCCATTTCATTGACCTCTCAACATCCCACATCCCAAATCAGCAATCCGAAATCTGTCAGAGCAACCTCCCCTCCGGGGCGTAGGCCCCTATAGGCCGGAGGCCGGTTGCGATACAAGGGAATCATTACATCCTCCTATCGCAAGCAAAGCTTGCTCCTACAGGAGTTGTTATAGTAAGTGCTGTTAATTTTTTCCTTGTGCCCTACGCCTTGTGCCTTGCGCCTTTCATCAATCTGCAATCCAAAATCTCTCAGGCCTCTTGGGCCTGGATCGCGGTGATGGCCACGGTGTTCACAATATCCGTTACCGTACAACCCCGGCTCAGGTCATTCACCGGTTTGTTCAGCCCTTGCAACACAGGCCCGATGGCCACTGCATTGGCGGAACGCTGAACCGCCTTGTAGGTATTGTTGCCGGTATTAAGATCGGGGAAGATAAAAACGGTGGCGTGCCCAGCAACTTCGCTTTCGGGAAGCTTGGTTTTTGCAACGCTTACATCCACCGCTGCATCGTACTGGATCGGCCCTTCGATTTTTAGATCTGGAAGACGCTTCCTGGCAATGGCAGTTGCCTGTCGCACCGACTCCACAGCCTCCCCCTTGCCAGATTCCCCTGTGGAGTATGAAAGCATGGCGATTCTGGGTTCAACGCCGAACATACTTGCTGTTTCCGCTGAACTGATAGCGATATCAGCCAGTTGCTCCGAATTAGGGTGAGGATTCACCGCGCAATCCCCATACACTAGTACCCTGTCTACGAGGCACATGAGGAAAACACTGGAAACGATAGAACAACCAGGTTTGGTTTTAATGATCTCGAAGCTCGGCCGAATCGTCTGAGCAGTAGTGTGAACCGCACCGGATACCATGCCATCTGCTTTGCCCTGGTACACCATCATGGTGCCGAAGTAGCTGACATCGGTCATGGCATCGGCCGCCATCTCCTCGGAGATCCCTTTGTGCTTGCGCATCTCATAATACGTTTTGGCGAAAGCCGCGAGCCATTCGGATTGAACCGGATTGACAATGTTTACTCCCTCTAGATTGAGCCCCAGAGAAGCAATCTTCTGTTGAATATCTTTCTCCTCTCCCAGCAAGGTTAGGTCACAAACCTTACGGCGGAGAAGTACCTCACTGGCCCTTAGAATGCGCTCCTCGTCACCTTCCGGCAGGACGATGTGCTGGCGCTTTGATTTGGCCCGTTCAATGAGCTGATACTCAAACATGATCGGAGTAACCCTTACAGAACGAACCCCAGTGATGCGATTTCCGAACTCCTCCAAATCTACCCTGGATTCGAAGAGGCCCAGTGCCGCTGCGATCTTGCGCTCGTTATCAAAGGTGATAACAGCCGGCACCGCACTTACATTCATAGCAGTGGTATAGGTATCAGTATCGACTAATATTATCGGCGTGGGCGACGTCTTCGCACCTTCAATTAACCGCTGCACCTGGGGTTCCGGAGTCAGCCCACCTGTTAGAAGAATCCCAGCTATGTTTGGATAGGTTTCTGAAAAAGCTGTGGCTACACTTCCCAGGATCACGTCGGAACGATCGCCCGGCGTGATGACCAGGGCACCGTCTACGACATAATCCAGAAAATTCGGCAAATTCATCGCCGCAACTTTGAAATCGCGGACCTCACGGTTCAATTCATTCGACTCGCCCTGAAGGATTTTGGCGTTGAGAGCCCTGGCGATTTCACCGACTGTCGGCTTTCCGAGGGTTGGTTCTTCCGGCAGGACGTAGAGGGGCTCACCTTCACGTTGCAAGCCTTTTATCTGCTCGACAATGGAGTCAACTTTGTCTGCTGTGACTCTATTGACTGCTGTCGCCGCAAGAGTGCACCCATGCCCCCCAAAAGACTCCCGGGCCACACGCACGCCATCCACCACTTCAGCCGGGGACTTGCCAAAGCCATTCACCACCGCCAGGATCGGCGCCCCAAGATTGTTCGCCACATCAGCGTTGAAGTCGAACTCGAAGGCTGAAGAAACACCGGTAAAGTCCGTTCCTTCACACAGAACAAAAGGGCATTGACCTTCCAGCCTTTTATATTTGCTGACAATGTTCTTCAAGAGCTCATTGTATTGTCCCCCGGCGATCATGTTTCGCGCTTCTTCGTGGGTGTATCCATAGGTGTCTTCGTAAGATAGCTCATGATTGTAACGGCTTAAGATGAGTTGAATGTCGTTGTCGGGCTTGTCA